>CAMNHT010000005.1 GCA_946539625.1 uncultured Clostridia bacterium
CACAAGATCCGCCGACATTCTGCACATCGAGATCGACGAGGAAGGCGCTTTGGAAATTGCGTCCCGTTCGCGCGGAACGCCTCGAATCGCAAACCGTCTCCTGCGACGCGTACGCGACTATTCGCAGGTACGCGGAAACGGCGTGATCGACTTGAAAACCGCACAGAACGCGCTTCAGATGCTGAAGATCGACGAGCTCGGTCTTGACGCGGTCGACCGCAAGATGCTGACCGCCATGATCGAAGTCTTCAAAGGCGGGCCTGTCGGGCTCGACACGATCGCGGCATACACCGGTGAGGATGCCGGCACGGTCGAGGACGTGTATGAGCCGTATCTTCTGAAGCTCGGCTTTATCGCACGCACCACGCGTGGCAGGATCGTTTTGCCGGACGCATACCGGCATTTGGACTACCCTGTGCCGGCAACGGTACAGCAGGAACGTCTGGAGGTTTAATATGTTCGGCAAAAAGAAACGTATCATTGCAGAGCAGGAAGAACGGATTAGAGCGCTTGAACAACAGCTGGAAACGCTGAATGCGGACAACAAGCGGCTCAAGGACCGTGTGATCGACGTGGAACGACGCGAACGCGGCATCGGACGTACGCTGAGTGAGGCAGCGGCAACCGCGGACAAGATGATCTCCGAAGCGCAGCAGAAAAGCGATTCCATGCTTAACGAGACGCAGGTTGCGTGCGATTCGCTGCGTGAAAAGGCGGAGAGTGTAGTAGAGGATGCCTATCGTTCCGCCCGTGAGATTGTTCGCGAGGCTGAGGAAGAGAGTGCGCAGAAGCGTGCGGATATGCAGCAGCAGATCGAACAGTATGCCGCGCTGCTCAATCACTATGACGCCGTGGTGCAGGAACAGCTCAAAACGGCGCAGGAAGGAGCGAACCGGTTTGCCGATCTTGCACGTTCGCTGCACGAAGCGGTCCCGCAGCTGCTCGGTGCAGACGGTTCTCCCCTGCTCGTCGTACAGACGCCGGACGCTGAACCCGAAGCGCCCGCCGAAATCCCCGATGCGCCCGACTATGAATCGAATCCGCTGAACTTTACGCCGAGCCGTGAAAACGGTGACGATCAGCTTTGGACGGTTGACAAAATTGCAGGCAGTTCTGGCAGCGATGCGGATTCCGATGTCGACGCGATCATAGACGAGATCCTTGCCGCAACGGAGGACGATGCATGAAACTGACGCTTTTGGGCGTATACGGTCCGTTTCCGGCGCCCGGAAAGGGCTGTTCATCCTACCTTGTTGAGGATGGCGATACGAAGGTCCTTCTGGATTGCGGCAGCGGCGCAGTGAGCAGGCTTCGCGCCATCTTTCCCGGTCCGCTTACGCTCGACGCGATCGTGCTCTCGCATTTGCATGCGGATCATGCAGGCGAGATCGACCTCATCCGATATATGCTGGAGTTCGGGCTTGGATGCGCACCGCTTCCCGTATACGCGCCTGATACGGAAAGGCTGTCGTATCCGGTGTTCGATCCGATCCTTGTTTCGGATGGAACGGAGGCAAAGATCGGCTCACTTTCGCTTCAGTTTTATGAAGTACGGCATGCGGTGAAAACCGTTGGCGTGCGGATCACGGATCAAAGTGGGCACTCGCTGTTCTATACCGGCGATACCTGCTTATTTGAAGGGCTTGTCGACGCTGTGAAAGACGCTGACCTGCTGCTTGCGGATGCGTGCCTTGCAGATGAATCGAATCCGAAGGCAATGAAAAACCACATGACCGTCGCGCAGGTCGAATCGCTCCGGAAGGCGGCAAACTGCAGCCGCGCAATTCTGACCCACCTTTACGGCGGAGAGACCGTTTTCCCGGCGCTGACGGATCCTGCCTGCGAATACGCGACCGAAGGCGCAGTCTATGAGATCTGAAATGACGCGGGAAACCGTTTCATGATACAGTACATTAAAGAAAGGAATATAAAAAAACATGGCAAAAATGACGATCGAAGATGTCAACGTACAAGGCAAGAAGGTTCTCGTACGCGTGGACTTCAATGTACCGCTTGCAGAGGACGGAACCGTTTCCGACGACAAGCGCATTGTGGCGGCGCTGCCGACGATCAAATACCTTTTGGAGCACAAAGCAAAGGTCATCCTCTGCTCGCACCTCGGCAGACCGAAGGGCGAAGTCAATCCGAAGTATTCTTTGGAGCCGGTCGGTCAGCGTCTTGCAGAGCTGCTGCCTGACACCCGCGTGTGGTTTGCGACCGACACGATCGGCGAAAGCGCAAAGGCGGCTATCGAGGATATGAAGGAAGGCGAAATTGTCCTGCTTGAGAACACCCGCTTCTATAAGGAAGAGGAAAAGAACGATCCGGCATTTGCAAAAGCGCTCGCATCCCTTGCAGACCTGTTCGTTTCCGACGCATTCGGCACCGTACACCGCGCACATGCGTCCACAGTAGGCGTTGCGGATTACATTCCGGCAGTTGCGGGCTATCTGATCGGCAAGGAGCTCAGTGTCATGGGCGAAGCGCTCGAAAACCCGGTCCGCCCGTTCGTTGCGATCCTCGGCGGCGCTAAGGTCGCGGACAAGATCGGCGTCATCAAGAACCTGCTCGCAAAGTGCGACTCTCTGATCATCGGAGGCGGCATGGCGTACACGTTCTTCAAGGCGATGGGCTACGAGATCGGCACCTCGCTGCTTGACGAAAACAGCATCGACCTCGCAAAGGATCTGATGGCGGAAGCGAAGGAGCGCGGCGTCAACCTGCTGCTCCCGGTCGACACCGTCGTCGCAAAAGAATTTGCTGCGGACGCGGAGCATAAGACCGTGCCGAGCGATGCGATCCCCGAGGGCTGGATGGGTCTCGACATCGGTGAAAAGACCCGCGAGCTGTTCCGTAAAACCATCGTCGAAGCAAAGACCGTCATTTGGAACGGTCCGATGGGCGTGTTCGAGTTCCCTGCGTTCGCCGAGGGCACCAAGGCGGTCGCAGCGGCATGTGCGGACTGCGAAGGCACCACGATCATCGGCGGCGGCGATTCCGCTTCTGCGGTCAAAAAGCTCGGCTTTGCATCAAAAATGACGCATATCTCCACCGGCGGCGGCGCATCGCTCGAATTCCTCGAAGGCAAGATCCTTCCCGGCGTGGCGGTTCTGAATGATAAGCCGGAAGGCAGACGTCCGATCATTGCAGGCAACTGGAAGATGAACAAGACGCCCGACGAAGCGGTCGAGCTCGTCGAAGCGCTGATTCCGCTTGTCAAGGACGCAAAGTGTGAAGTCGTCGTCTGCCCGCCGTACGTCGATCTCTGCTGTGTCGGTAAGCACATTAAGGGCACGAATATTAAGCTCGGCGCGCAGAACATCCATTGGGCGGAAAAGGGCGCTTTCACCGGTGAGATCTCCGCAGACATGCTGAAAGCGCGCGGCGTCGAATACGCGATTGTGGGTCATTCCGAACGCCGTCAGTATTTCGGCGAAACGGACGAAACGGTCAACAAGCGCGCACTGGCTGCGCTGAACGCGGGCATCACCCCCATCATCTGTGTCGGCGAATCGCTCGAACAGCGTGAAGCGGGCGTAACCGATACGCTCGTCTCCGGTCAGACCGTTGCGGCGCTCAAGGATATGACGAACGCGCAGGTCGAATCTGTCGTGATCGCTTACGAGCCCATCTGGGCAATCGGAACCGGCAAGACCGCGACCAAGGAAGACGCGAACGCGACCATCGGCGTGATCCGCAAGGCGATCGCGGGCGTTTACGGCGAAAAGACTGCAAACAAAGTCCGCATCCAGTACGGCGGCAGCATGAACCCGAAAAATGCCTCTGAGCTTATGGCGATGCCGGAGATCGACGGCGGTCTCATCGGCGGCGCAAGCCTCAAAGCGGAAGACTTCTCAAAGGTGGTTCATTTCTGATGAAGCCGATTACCGCATTGATCATCCTCGACGGCTTCGGCTATCGCGAGGAAAAACAGTATAACGCGATCCTGACCGACGGCGCGGTGAATTTCATGCGTCTTTGGAAGGAGTATCCGCACACACTGATCGGCGCAAGCGGCATGGACGTCGGTCTTCCCGACGGACAGATGGGCAATTCCGAGGTCGGACATACGAACATCGGCGCGGGACGCATTGTCTATCAGGAGCTGACCCGCATCACGAAAGCGATTCAGGACGGCGATTTCTTCGAGAACCCGGCATTTGTCGGCGCGATCGAGAACTGCAAAAAGCACGATTCCGCCCTGCATCTCATGGGGCTTTGCTCCGACGGCGGTGTACACAGCCACCTCGAGCATCTCTACGCGCTCGTGGAGCTTGCGAAGCGGAACGGACTCAAAAAGGTGTATATCCATTGCTTTATGGACGGGCGAGACGTTCCCCCGTCCTCCGGCAAGATGTATCTTGAACAGCTCGACGCAAAGCTCAATGAGATCGGCTGCGGCAAGATCGCTACGGTCATGGGCAGATTCTACGCGATGGACCGCGACAACCGCTTCGAGCGTGTGGAACGCGCATATGCGGCGCTGACGTACGGCGAGGGCTTTACCGCCTCCTCCGGTCCGGAAGCGATGCAGAATAGCTACGACCGCGGCGATACGGACGAGTTCGTGCAGCCGACCGTGGTTCTCACCGACGGAAAGCCCACGGCGACGATCTCCGCAAACGACAGCGTGATCTTCTTCAACTTCCGTCCGGACCGCGCAAGAGAGATCAGCCGCGCATATATCTTCGAGGACTTCAACGGTTTCGAGCGTAGAAACGGCTTCTTCCCGCTTTACTACGTTTCGATGACGCAGTACGACAAGACGTTCGAAAACGCGCTGCATGTGGCGTTTAAGCCGCAATCGCTTACAAACACCTTCGGCGCGTACATTGCGGACAAGGGTCTTTCTCAGCTTCGCATTGCGGAGACAGAAAAATACGCGCACGTGACGTTCTTCTTCAACGGCGGCGTTGAAGCACCGAACGCGAATGAAGATCGCTGCCTGATCCCCTCTCCGAAAGTCCCGACCTATGACATGCAGCCCGAAATGAGCGCGTACGAGGTCGCGGCGGAGGCGAAGGCGCGGATCGAAAGCGGCAAGTACGACGTGATGATCCTGAACTTCGCAAACCCGGACATGGTCGGTCACACCGGCGTAATGGACGCGGCGGTCAAGGCTGTCCACGCTGTAGACGAATGTCTGAACACGGTCGTCGAGGCGATCCGAAAGGCCGGCGGACGCTGCATCGTAACGGCGGATCATGGCAACTGTGAGTTAATGTGGGATGAAGCGCAGAACGCGCCGTTCACCGCGCACACCACGCTCCCCGTTCCGTGCATCCTTGTGGACGATACGCGAAAGGGCTCGACGCTTCGCGAAGGCGGCAGGCTCTGTGATCTCGCTCCGACGCTTTTGGAGCTTCTGAATCTGCCGATCCCCTCGGAAATGACGGGTCAGTCACTGCTCGTGTAACCGAAACTTAAGCCATGATCATGCAAGCATAAAACGATGCAAACATTTTCGTTTTATGCTTGCATTTTCGATAGGTGCGTGTTATAATAACTCCCGCAGATATTTTTGGAGGAACTTTTATGGATATCTTGAATTGGATTATTACCGGCATTCTGGTCGTGGCTTCGATCCTGATGTGCGTGGTCGTGCTCATTCAGCAGACCAAGTCTTCCGGTCTCGGCGCGGCATACGGCGGCGACACCGTCTCCTTCTCGCAGCGCGGGAAGGCAGCAAGCCGTGAAGCAAAGCTGCAGAAGATCACTGTTGTTCTCGCAATCGTCATTGCGGTCATGTCGATCGCGCTGATGGTCATCGCAAGATTCGCCTGATCGAAACAACAGAGCACATGCAGCGGTGCATCATTTGATGCACCGTTTCTGTTCTCAGGAAGGAAACAGAAAACCAAACTGTTGAGGTATTTCAACAGTTTGAGTCAGAAAGGAGGACGTGCCATGCCGGTACACAAAGGGATCAAGATCGCCGCGCAGAACCGCAAGGCGCGTCACGATTATTTCATTGAGGACACGTACGAGTGCGGGATCGTGCTTCAGGGAACCGAGGTCAAGTCGATCCGCAAGGGATCGCTGAACCTCAAGGACAGCTATGCGCAGGTCAAAAAAGGAGAGCTATACCTTTACGGCATGCACGTAAGTCCCTACGAACAGGGAAACATCTATAATCACGATCCGTTCCGCACGAGAAAGCTTCTTGCGCACGCGCGCGAGATCCGAAAGCTCAACGCGCTTTCGCAGGCGGACGGATACAGTCTCATTCCTCTTTCCGTCTACTTTAAAGACGGAAAGGTCAAGGTCGAGCTTGCGGTCGCAAAAGGCAAGAAACTCTATGATAAACGCGCTTCCATTGCGGAACGCGACGCCGACCGCGATATGGATCGAAACATCAAAAAGCAGTATCGTTAAATACGATGTGCATACAATAGAATACACCGCTTTACGGTCTTTTTGGGGGCGAAATGGTTTCGACGGGGATCGCGGAAGCGGGATAAGCGAGCCGAAGCCCCGTGCTTCGTTAAAAACGGGAACTGTCTAAAATAACTGACAACAATCACACTCAACTCGCAGCTGCATAACGCAGCTACGCGTCCGCCCGAAAAAACTTACCGTTTCGGAACCGGGCGTCATTAGGGTAGGGAACGAACCTGCGTAAGCTTTGCCGCAGGCCGGACTTTATGAAGCTACCGTAACGCGGAGCCTGTCGGAGGGCGCCGCGCGAGGGGAATCCCAAAACACCGACTGCGCTCGGAGAAAATCCTGCCAACGGGTTTTCGGACGGGGGTTCGACTCCCCCCGCCTCCACCAGTAAAGAAAACAAGGCGTTTCTGACGCTTTGTTTTCTTTTATAGAATTGTGCGGGGGGAGGAGAACCCGGCGCGGGGGTGAATGACGCCGCAGTGCGGCGTCAGAGCCGCGCCGTGACCGAGCCGCAGCGAGAAGCGACTCCCCCCGCCTCCACCAGTAAAGAAAACAAGGCGTTTCTGACGCCTTGTTTTCTTTTATAGAATTGTGCGGGGGGGAGGAGAACCCGGCGCGGGGGTGAATGACGCCGCAGTGCAGCGTCAGAGCCGCGCCGTGACCGAGCCGCAGCGAGAAGCGACTCTCCGCCTCCACCATGAAAAAAGCACGCTCTCGCGTGCTTTTTTCAACGAAATCCGTCCTTGCGGACGGGTGAAATCCGCTTCGCAGGTGAAATCGCCTGCGATGGTGAAATCCCACTGCGTGGGGTGGAGGACGGATTTCATTTCACCGTGAGCGCAGCGAACGATTTCACCCTAGGGTAATGCCCGAAGGTTTCACCGCTGTGTACACCATGATTTCACTTCTTCCGGGCCGCAACACCCCGTTGCTTTTCAAGGCGGCGTGTCTGTGTTATGATACCTTCAGGAGGTGATCCGATGACGACCAAAGATATTATTTTTGAGCTTCGGACAAAGGCGGGGCTTTCGCAGGACGAGCTTGCCGAAAAGGTGTTTGTGACGCGACAGGCGGTCTCAAGATGGGAAACCGGTGAAACGGTACCGAATACCGAAACGCTGAAGCTGCTGTCCGAGCTGTTCGGCGTGTCGATCAATGCGCTGCTCGGCGTGCCGCAAAAGCGCATCTGTCAATGCTGCGGCATGCCTTTGGAGGACGATATCATCAGTCAGAACGCGGACGGAACGCCGAACGCGGATTACTGCAAATGGTGCTACGCCGACGGGACCTATACGTACAGCGATATGGACGATCTCATCGACGTATGCGTCAGGCACATGGTCGGCGAGAACTTCACCGAAGAGCAGGCGCGCGCCTATATGAAGCAGGTGCTGCCTACGCTGGACTACTGGAAGCGGTATGAGGAGCTAAGTGACGACGGGCAGTTTGAAGCGTTCAAAAAGCAGTTGATCGCAGAAATCAACGATCTTCATATCGAGGGCATGCCGACGCTTACCAAGCTGAATGCGCTGATCGGCAGTTATGTAAACCTTGAATATCGTCTGCCGAGCGGCATGAAGGCGAAGTTTCTGGACGACGAAACGACCTATCTCGGCAATCAGCTCGAATCCGACTTCGGCGGCGGCAGGTGCTTCGGCGTGCTTGCGAACATGGATTTCATCCTGATCTGCACCTATGCGGAAGGCGGCGCTGATCCGGAACTCGTGCTCTACAAAAAAAGATAATGATCGATAAGAAAGAATCCCGGCAATCACTGCCGGGATTTGCTGTTTACGGGTTCTGGTACTTTGCGATCAAGGCGTTCATGTCGCTGTCCGAAACCTTGAAATACTTTTTAAGCTTGGCAATCATGACATCCCGTCGTCCTTTAATATAAGCGCGGTCTTCCTCCAGATACTTACGCCAAGTATCCATCGAGGAAGGTTCCTTCCATTTTTTGATCTGACGCGGCATTTCGGGTTCGTATTCCTTGACCATCTGCTCATGCAGAGCAAGCAGTCGGTCGATGTCGTACTGTGTATACAGGATCTCCACATAGCGTTCCACGAACCGATCGCAGAAGCTCTTGTTGGATTTCAACGCGGCAAAGACATAGAATTTCGACTCGAAGCCGTTCGGTGACGTAACGACATTAAACGAGAAATACTTGTCAAGAACGTCGGTACGGTTCGGCTGACGCATCGTAAAATCGAGATCAAACAGCAGCGGACGCCACTTGATCGACCCGCGCACACGCCAGTATTTCTGATTGATCATATCGGTATCACAGAAATAGGTCCGTGCGATCAGATAGTCGATGAAATAATCCACGTCAATCTGTTCAAGGTATTCGGCATACTTCTCGTCACTCGACAGATTCAGCTTGTATGCGGACTCGCGTAGCTTTTTCCAGTCGTCGCTGGTTCCCTGCGTCGCAACGTCGCCGTTGTAGCGAACAAGGTCCACAAGCTCCGTATCGGCGCCGTAATGCGTCTTGAGATAGTCGGCGTTCAGGTCCTCGCCGAGCTCGTACAATCCATAATATTTGCCGTTTACGTACAGCGCTGTTGCGCGGGAGTTCGCCGCCTCAATGTTCATACCGATGCTCGCGCGTGAAATAAACGAGTCATGAAAGCGCGATCTGCCGATGTCCTGCCCGCCGTTGCGAAGGACAAGTGCGCCGAACGACGTGACCGCATAATCCGGAAACAGAGGGTATTCGAGCGTTCCCATTCCGTACTGTCCGCGCAGATGGATCGAAAACGATTTCTGCGAGTATTTGAGCGTCCCCTGTCCCTTGCATCGTACGTCAGCAGGAAAGCTCGTGCCGATCAGACCGTCAGCTTCATAATAATTGAACTGCGCCTTGCGCTCGGTACCCTTGATCTGTTTATGCAGCGTGACCTTATAGACCGTATTGAAGTCGTCCGGGTCGATTGCCATACAGACAACAGGCACCTGATGCGGCTCCTCAAAGAGATAATGGTATGTGACGGTTTCGCTCTTCAAAAGTCCGTCCGAATACGCGACCGCGCGGATCACAGTATTCTTGGAAATGTCGATCGGTCCGCTGTAAAGCTTGCTCCCATGTGACGGTTCGCTGCCGTCCGTCGTATAGCGGATCTCTGCGTTCGGATCCGGGCAGGACAGCGTCAGCGTAAATGCATTCGTCTGATACAGACCGGTTTCGGAGAACACGGGCTGACTCGTATAGCCCGTATAGTGGGTTTCACTGTTTGTCTGTCCCTTTGTCTTCTTGGTGAAAAAAACGCGTCGGGTATGGTTGTCGCCCTCGATCCGTCCGCTGGATACGCCGTTTCGCTGTGCGCCGGTCTGAAACGCGTCGCGGATGACACCCGACGGATCGGACAGATAAAGCGTTTCACCACTCGGATCTACGCCGAAGTTGCCGTCTCCGTCCTTGCGGTTTACCGTCGAACTCGTCGTTTCGATGATCGCGTAGCTGTTTGCTGAAATCGAAAGCGCAGAGATACGGAATTTCTGCGGATTATTCAGCGAATCGCTTAAGTACCATCCGTCAAGCGATACCTCCGTATCCGCGCCGTTATAAAGCTCGACCCAATCCTTTTCACTGCTTCCCCGATCGTGAATGGCGCATACCTCGGAGATGTATACGCCGTCAGGTTGAAAAAAACCGATTGCCTCCGCGGTCTTTTCCGCATGTCCGTTCGCCTCGCCCGGCGTCGGATAACGATAATAAACCTGTTCGTTGTTTGTGTCGAGTCCGACCGAAGTGTTGTCCGGAAGCTCCGGGATCGTGACCCAATCGAGCTCACCCGTTTGGGAATTGTAAAAATAGAGCGTTTCTCCCGTTCCGAGCGAGAAGCTTGCGTGTAGCTCGGTCGTAATATACGTCTTGCCGGAGAGGAAGACGACAAGATATCCGCCTCCTGCGACTGTTGCGGTTTCGGGCAGTGCCCACTTCATCAGGTTTCTCGGGTTATCGGAGAGATACCAACCGGAAAGCGTGATCGGTTGATCCGTCGTATTATGAAGCTCGACCCAGTCCGAACGTTCCCCCTCTACGTCCGTGATGCTGTATGCGTTATTCGCAAGTGCTTCGCTGATGCGCAGTCCCGTCGGACGTGTGGCGTTTGCAGTCGGATCCACCGGTTCGTCATCATTATTGTTGTTCTGTTCGGGCAGCGTCGTCTCGTCCGGGCGATACGGCGGATCGTTCGTGATGTCCGCCGTGTTCGCCGCACTCGGTGTCGGCGTCTCACAATAGCCGAACGTACCGTCTGCACGGCGTGCGTAGGTTACGTCCTTATACGGGATCTCAGGCATGACGACCGTATCAAGTTCAAACCCGTTCGGATCGAAGAGATACAGCGTTTCGCCGTAACGGCTGACACCGAGGTCGACACAAACGTGCTGATCCTTCGATTCACAGTCCTTTTCGCAGCAGTACACGACCAGAAATCCATTTGCGGGGAGCACGCCGTAAAGATTTGCGTCATCGTAATCGCTCGGTTTGTCGCAGAGCGTGAAGCCCTCCAGATCAATGTCCCTGTTTGTCGTATTGTGCAGTTCGATCCAGTCGTTTTTCAGGCACCCGCCGCAAAGCAGCACCGTGTTGCGCGCGGAGATCTCGGAAATCTCAACGCCGGTCATCGGTGTCGGATCCTCCGGTTCCTTCGGCTCCGGTTGCGTGTCCGTGATCTTTGTCGTGTTCGCTGCGCCGGGCGTCGGCGTATCGCAGTAGCCATACGTACCGTCCGAACGCCTCGCATAGGAAATATCTCTGTTCAGTTCGGGAACTGCAAGCTCATAAACGGTCTGAAGATTCGAATTGATCAGAACGAGATCCTCTCCCGCCGCCTTCAGTGAAAAACCAAGACAAATGGGGCTTTGCCCATCCCAGGTAAACTTATCGGTCTTGTCCTGCTTTGTCGCGAGAAGCAGAAGAAATCCGTCCGCAGGCAGGATCATTTCGGGCAGCGTGAACGCCTTTTCGGGATTTTTGATGTTGTCCGTGATGCTCCAAAGCGACAGGTCGATCGGATGATCCGATTCGTTATGCAGCTCGATCCAGTCCGGCGAGCCATAGTAGTCGTGCTCGTAACTCTCGCCGTTACTGGAAACGACTTCGCTGATCACGATACCTTTCGATGCATCTTCCGACTCTGTATAACAGCCCGCAAGCGGAACCGCCATGCAGATGATCAAAAGCCACGCAAGTATTCTGTTCCATGTATGAGATCGCATATCCGATCCTCCGATCAATATTCCAATTGTACTACAAGACGCAGGATCTTCGCGGCGTCCGCCGCCGTGACTTCCCCGTCTCCGTCCGTGTCCCCCGCGGCACACATCGGTTCGTCCATGTAGGAAAGCCCCACGACCGTTCTCAAAACCAGCGCAGCGTCGGCCGCCGTCAGTTTTCCGTCAAGGTTCGCGTCGCCGCGCATGATGGTCACACGCAAAAGCTGCGGTTTTGCAAAGGATGCATTTTCAAAGTATGCCGGTGCAAAATACCCGAAGCCTTGCTGTACGCCGCCGTACAGGATCGCGCGTCCGTAGAATCCGTCTGCCTGCAGCCGATCCGTTCCGTCAGCAAAATGCAGCCAGGAAAACACGCTTGCCTCGTTCGAAATACCCATTGTCTGTCCCGTGCCGGCGGTCCGCAGCAAAGCATACGTCCCGTCCGCGTTTCGGCATTCGAACCGATATCCGTTTCCGGTGCGTACCGCGCGGAAGATCGCGCCGTTCGCATTTGCAGCGTCGATCGTGCCGTCCCCGTTCGGCGTGATCTTAACGGCTTCAAGATACCGATTTTCCGTCGGCTTTGCGGTGATCGCAAGCCATTCGCCCTGATATTGCGCAGCGATCACATAAAAACCTTCCTCCGGCTCCGGCACCGTATACATTTCCGAAACAGCGCCGTCCGCGATCCCGACAAAGATCAGCCCGCTGTCCGCATCTAAAGGAACGGTAAAGCTCCCGTCGCATTCCACAAGCAGCGCGCCGCCGCCCTCAATCCTTCGTCCTGTTCCCAAATAGACCGGCATGACCGGTTCAGAGAGTCCGATCGCATATATGCCTTCCGGCTTCTGCAAAAGGATCGCAAGGCGGAATGCAAGCGCAAGTTTGGAAAGCAGGGCTTCAGCCGTCGAACCGAGCGCGTCGGATACCGCGTCCCCATAGGATACGATCCCATCTGTTATTGTGCGCTGTTCTTCACTGAGCTGTTCGCGAATTGCCTGCCCTTCGCTCAGCGCAGAAGCGTCCGCCGCCTCGCGCCAATACGTGAGAATATCGCGGAAAACGCCGTCGCCGCACTGCGCGCGCAGGTATTCCGTAAACAGGAACGATTGTCCGTACGCGCCGACGTCCGTTGCCGTCGCGTCAAAATTCCGATAGCTCATACCGAGGCGGATCTTTTCGGATTCTGCGTATGCCTGAACATAGCCCTGCTCCGCGACCGAACCCGGATAGCAAAGCTCCTCAGCCGCCATCGAAAAGCCTTCGTTCAGCCAAGGGTCGATTGTGATCTCGCTGCCGAGTCGATCGGCGTTTGCGGGCGACGCGAGCACTGCGCTTCGTAATATGAGATGTTGAAACTCGTGCGCAAGCGTCCCGCGCACAACAGTTGTTTTGTCTGCCATGCGAGAATTGACGTTGATGATCGGCAGGCAGTTGTAGCTTTCCGCATCGTCCGGATCAATCACGGCGATTTCATCGTGTGTATAAAGGTCATACGTGTCAAAAAATCCGCAAACAGAAGAGCTGTTCATGGCATATGTCAATATCTCCAGCCTGCCGTCGCCGGAAAGATCGCGAAATTCACCGAAATACGCGGATTCCGTCGGATAAATGACCGTCTCAAACTGATCCAGCATCGCGGCGGTCTGTTCCGCCGAAAAGGAAAGACTGTCGTTTTCCATTGTCCAGATGCGGCAGTGCGCACCCTCCGCGGCAAGACGGAACGTGCGCTTGTTGTAACGATATGTTACAAGATCGGTGCAGACCCAGAAATCCTGTGTGACCGGTGATTTGGAACCGTGTGAAAGGTCCTTGCCTGTTTTGTGCGGTCCGGGCATGAAAAGCAGTTCGCCGTTCTGTTCCGCATTCTCCGACGACATTTTCAGCGTACCGGAATACAGCGTGTTCCCTTCCGCATCATACGTCAGCGGATTATAGATGAGAACACGGTCCGCTTCGATCCTATGCATTTGTGCCGTCTCGCCGAAAGCCGCGTGCGGAAACGCCGCAAGCAGCAGGATAACAGCGATCAGAATCGAAAAAGCACGTTTCATAACATACTCCTACTGATACAGTATACCACGGATCGCACTGTTTGAAAAGCCGCTCTGACGCGTTTCATGCAAAATATTTGTAAGACGAATGTAAATAATCCGTGCAAATCACACGCGATTTGTCATTCATCCGTCGAGAACATTCTTCAGCCGATAGAGCTTGCTTTCCTCGATCATTGCCGTGATATGCGTGCCGTCCGCTTCGTGCGATTCGGAAAGGACGGTACCGATCTCGTGCAGTACGCGTATCGCTTCATAGCGGTCGTACGGGATCACAAGTTCCACGCGCCGCTGCGTGCGGTTCAGTTCCTTTTCGATGCGTTCGAGCAGCGTCGGGATCCCCATCCCCGTCCTTGCGCTGATCGCAACGGCTATTTCACGCTTTGAAGGGATCGCCTCGGGCAGGTCGCACTTGTTGTAGACCTCGATACACGGCGTATTGCCTGCGCCCAAAGATTCCAGCACCTGCTCGGTGACCCGCATCTGGACGTCGTAATACGGACAGCCCGCGTCCACGACATGCAGGATGAGATCGGCGTCCTTCACCTCCTCAAGTGTGGAGCGGAACGCCTCAACGAGATCGTGCGGCAGTTTGTTGATGAAGCCGACCGTATCGGATATGAGACACGGCGTTCCGTTCGGCAGCGTAATGCTTCTGACGACGGGATCAAGCGTTGCAAAGAGCTTGTCCTCCGCAAGCACGTCGCTGTTCGACAGCACGTTTAATAGCGTGCTCTTGCCCGCGTTCGTATAGCCCACGAGCGCAACGATCGGAACGTCGCTTCTTTTGCGGACGGAACGGCGTACGCCGCGTTGTTTTTCGACTTCTTTAAGCTCCTGTTCAAGCTCATAGATGCGCCGGCGAATACGTCGGCGGTCGATCTCAAGCTTTTTTTCGCCGGGGCCGCGCATGCCGACGCCGGAAGCGCCCTGTCTGGACATTGCAACGCCGACGCCCAAAAGGCGCGGCAGCCGGTACTTTAGCTGAGAAAGCTCCACCTGCAGCTTGCCCTCGCGCGTGGTCGCACGCGTCGCGAAGATATCGAGGATCAGCATCGTCCGGTCGATGACCGGCGTTCCTAAAATGCTTTCGAGGTTTCGGATCTGGATCGCCGTCAGCTCATCGTCAAAAATGAACACATCCGCTTCGGTCGCGCTGCCGATCAGTCGCAGCTCGTCCGCCTTGCCGGAGCCGATGTAGGTCCCGTTGTCGATCGGACGTTTGCGCTGCCGTTCAACATGCACGACGTTGACGCCCGCGGTGTCTGCAAGCGCTTTCAGCTCTTCGAGCGTGTCGTAACCGTCGTCGTTGTCGATGCCGACCAGCACCGCGCGCTCGGGATCGGATTGCGTAACCGCGTACGCGGGCGACTTCAATCGATTATCCGCCTCGATCAGCGCATTTAGCAGCGCGTCCTGCGGTAAGCGGTCCGCACGCATCGGTCCGTAAATCAGCGGTTTGCGCTCTTCCCCCTCCATTTCGCCGACAAACGCGACATAAACCGACGTGGGTTTGCCGTCTCGCACGCCGACTGCCGTCATCGCATCAAGCCGCATGGAGTTCAGCGTGCCGAGATCGACGTCCGAAAGATACCCGCTGCCGTTCGGATGCGTGTGAATGCACCGCACACCTGCAAGACGGTCCGCGTTTCGCACAAGACGCATGTCCGGCATGGAAACAGTCGTTGCGTCGCCGATCGAAACATCCGCGACCTTGCCGCTGCGCGACAGATAGACCGAAATCTCGCGTCCGATACGTTCGGTATAATCCGCTAACTTTTCCAGCAGTGATGCCGATGCAAATACGCCGCTCGGCTGTGTTTCGTCGTACAGCGTTTGCATTTCGTTCAATATGATGTCGCGGATGCCCGCAACGTTGCCGTGAATCTTTTTCTCTTCCATATTTTATTATTGTACCATATCAATGACGTCACTTGCAAGCAGTGCGCGTTCGCCTAGAAGTTTCAGTGCGCGATCGGC
This sequence comes from uncultured Clostridia bacterium, assembly GCA_946539625.1. The sequence continues at coordinate 15,648 of CAMNHT010000005.1, forward strand.
GCTCGTCCCCAGAATGTATGTTCCCACACGTGCCGCATCAAACGGCTTCAGCCCCTGCGCAAGCAGCGCCGTAATGAGCCCCATAAGAACGTCCCCACTGCCGCCCTTGCTTAAACCTGGGTTGCCAAACGTTGTAAACGCTGTCTTTCCGTCCGCGTGCACCAGTGTCGTCGCACCTTTCAGCAGCGTCGTGCAAGGGAATGCTTTCACCGCGCCGAGCGGATCGGAAAGGATGTCTCTGACGGTCACCTGAAGCAAACGTGCCATCTCGCCCGCATGCGGCGTCAGAACGACGTTTTCGTGCAGAAGACCCAGGATCGTCCGATCCTGCGCCATCTGATTCAGTGCATCCGCGTCGAGTACAAGCTTAACGCCTGTTTTCAGTGCAGCTTCGATGATCGGAAGGATATCGCCTTTGCCCGCGCCGCTGCCGATCCCGATCGCCTGTTTGTTTGCCATTGCGGAAACAGCTGTTTTTGCAGCCGCTTCGCACCAGTCGTCCGTGCCGGTCGGGATCGTGATCGCTTCCGGCAGCGCAGAAAAGAACGGACGTACCGGATCCGGTGTACAGACGGTGAGAAGTCCGGCGCCGCCGCGAAGTACCGCGCGAGCGCTCAGCAACGCAGCGCCGGGATATGTCTTTGATCCAACGCACAAAAGGGCATGTCCGTTCTTCCCTTTATGGGAATCAAACGGGCGCGGCGGCAGAAGCAATGCGATATCTTTTTCGTCCTGATAGAATAACGCCGGATCGCCTGCGTCCGGGTAAAGCGGCTGCACGATCACATCGCCGCACAGTGCGCGCCCCTGCCCCAAGAGCATTCCCGCCTTTTTTGCCTGCATCGTCACGGTACACGTCGCTTTGACGGCAGCGCCTAAAATCTCGCCGCTGTCCGCATGCAGTCCGGAGGGAAGGTCTGCGGATACAATCGGTTTTCCGCTTTCATTTATCTGTTCGATCAATGTGCGCTTCTCTCCCTCGATCGGGCGATTCAACCCGACGCCGAACAGCGCGTCGATCAGGATCTCGTTTTGTACGGGTTCCCACTCCGTCCGGATCGGAACGCCTTCCGTTTTCGCAACGTTCAAATAATACGTCATATCCGGCGTACAGTTTTCCGATTCGCCGCAAAGCACGATTCGTGTCTCGATCCCGACGCGGTGCAGAAGCAGTGCGGCGGCGACGCCGTCTCCGCCGTTGTTACCCGTACCGCAGATCGCCGTGACTGTTTCGCCGCCTTTCAAACGCGCTCTGACCGCGTTTGCGATCCCCTCTGCGGCGATCTGCATCAATGCAAGCGAAGATACACCGGAAGCGATGACCCTACGATCCTGTTCCTTTGCTTGTTGTCCGGTTATGATTCGCTCCATGCTTCCTCCTCAGAAAGCGCAGATTCATACGCTTTTCGCGCGACGTCATAGGAAAACCCACGTGCGATCAGACGGGACAGCACACGCTCGCGCCGCTTGTCCGGCTCCAAGCTTTGAAACTGCCGCACAAACTTTTCAGCGACCGTGCGTGCGTTTTCGTCCTCTGCGTCGTCTTCAAGTGTTTCCATCGCCGCTTCGATCTCTGCGTCGTCGATGCCGTGGCTTTTGAGCTGCTCTTTAAGATGCCGTCTGCTGATCGGCTTTGATGCGGTACGCGTTTCGACAAACCTCTGTGCGTAACGCGCGTCGTCCAAAAGTCCGAGTTCTATAAGCCTTTCGACGGTTGCGTCGACGTCCGCCTCACCGAAATCCTTTCCGTCGAGGTACGACTGCATCTCCTTAACGCTTCGGTCCTTGATCGCAAGATATTTCATGGCGTATTCCATGGGCGACAGTAATTTGGGCGGCTTGCTCATCGTGTTTCCCTCTTTTCATTCATTACGAACAGTATACCACATCTTTTCCGATCTGAAAAGAATTCCGAGGAATCTGCAACCTTTTTTGCGGCTCGTACGTCTTATTGAATGAGCAGTACGTTTTTTGTCGGATTTGCAGTTGATTCGGTTGCTGCAATGTATAAAAGATGTGCCCAAAATGTAACTTATTAGTAAATGGTTTTCGAAAAGGATGGTTTTTTCAAAAAAAATGTGTACAATGAAAGCATCAATGAAGAAGGACAAGAACCATATGAAGAAACATAGACTTTGGCTGCTGCCGCTGCTCATCACATTTCTGATCCTCTGCCTTGCATGCGGCGGATCCGACAGTGACAGACAGGCAACCGGCGACAGGCAAAACGGCAATCCGAACGTTCCGGAAATTTCCGGAACGGAGGAGATCGCGATCGTTACACCCGAACCCGATCCGCATCGGGATGAGCTTGACGCGATCTTAAAGCGCGTCACCATGCTTGAAGGAGTCACCATCAACGGCATCAACGTAGGCGGCATGACTTTGGAACAGGCAAAGGCTGCCGTTCAGCCGAGCCTTGATGCAAAACAGAAGGATCTCAAAGTCGAGGTCACGTTCGGCGACCATACGGAGACGTTCTCCGGCGAAACGATCGCAACAGACAGCAATCTTGACGAAGTGCTGGACCTTGCGTTCGCGCTCGTTCGCGACGACACGGGCTACGATTCCGTGATCCGTCAGGTCGAGCAGATCAAAACAGAAGGCAGGGATTTCCCCGTCCGTCTGTCGTTCGATGAAAACGCGCTGCAGCAGGCGGTCAACGCGTTTGCCGACGCGCACGAAACAGAGCCCCAAAACGCTTCTGTTTCCTATAACAAAGATGAAAATGACATCGACTTTGCCGCAGACGTTCCCGGACGGACCGTGAACCGTGAAGCGCTCTTTTCCGCGCTGCTCGACGCGGAGGGCGGCGAAACGCTCGAGGCGCCCTTTACGGAGGTCCCTGCGGAAATCACGCTCAAAGACATTCAAGCAAGGTACGTGCTGCGCGGCACGCAGACGACCGACTATGCGTACAAGGGCAGTTCGAAAAACCGCCGCAAGAACATTGAAAAGGGCGCGGCGATGCTGACCGGCACCATTCTGCATCCGGATCAGGAATTCTCGATGAACGGCTGTCTCGGCGTCCGCAACAAGGCAAACGGCTGGTATCTTGCAGGCGCGTATCAGTCCGGCGACACCGTGCAGGAATACGGCGGCGGCGTGTGTCAGATCTCCACCACGCTCTACAACGCCGCTCTGAAGGCGGATATGACAATCACCGATCGCAGGAATCACTCCATGCCGGTCCACTACATCTCCATGGGATTGGACGCGACGATCAACTCAGTCGGCAACGTCATCGACTTTAAGTTCAAAAACAGCAGCAAAGAGGATGTCCTCATCATTGCCAGAACGGACGGCAAGAACCTGACCGTGGAGGTTTGGGGCATCCCCATCATCGAAGACAGCGACGGCAAGTATGATGAGATCCGCATCCCGGACACGAAAAAGCTCAAGACGCTGAAGCCTTCCGGCGAAAAGGAAACGATCGTCGATCCGACGAAGCCCGTCGGCTATCGGAAGGAAGACAAAAAGCGCCGCGACGGTTCTGTCTGGCAGAGCTATATCGAGTACTATCTGAACGGTGTTCTGATCGAGGACGGTCGCAAGGAGCTTGCAACCTCCACCTATAAGGCGTTCTCCGGCAGCATCATCGTCGGTCCCGACGCGGATGCGGATGATACGCCGAAGCCCGACCCGACGCCGAAGCCGGACGATCCGGACGATACGCCGAAGCCGGATCCGACGCCGAAACCGGATCCCACGCCGGAGCCCGATCCGACGCCGAAGCCGGACGTTCCGACCGATCCGCCGGTTCCGACCGATCCGCCGGTAGAAACACCGAAGCCCGACGACGGCGACGAAGGATAAGTATACTATGGGACTGCCATGTTTGCGGCAGTCCCGTTTTCCATCATGATATATGGGGAGGGGTAATATGAAGATCCGCATTCTGGATCCCAAAACACGCCGCGTCACGAACTGGAGCGGCGGTACGACGACGGAGCTGTTTCTGTACCCGTTCGACGGCTCATATGCGGAGCGAAGGTTTACGGTACGCATCAGCTCCGCGACGATCGACCTTTCGGAATCGCGCTTTACGCCTCTTCCCGGCGTAACGCGGTATCTGACGCCGCTTTCGGAGGGATTCTATCTGAAGCGAAACGGACGCTGGCAATATCTGCCGCACGGCGATGTGCTGCTTTTTTCCGGCGAGGAGGATATCCTCTGCCGCGGAAGCGGACGGGACCTCAACCTCATGCTGAAAAACGCGCGCGGAGAGATGCGCATCCTGCCGAAGGGCGATCATGCGCTGACGCTCCATACGTTCTTGCTCCTCTACTGTCCCGAGGAAACAACCGTAAATGATATCTTGCTGCCCAAGGACAGCTTTGCGGAGATCACCAAAGCGGGCTTTTCCACGCTGTACCTCTCCCGCCCCTCCGTACTGTTCACGATCGACGTATAAAAATCTGCCCGAACAGGGCAGCATTTTTCAGTATTCATCCTCTTCGCTTCTGCCGTCGCCCTGTGCTTCGCGTAAAAGCGCGAGCATTTTGAGCGATTCGAGATCAAGCGGCTGCCCGCCCTCCGTGCTGATGCATGCAGAGCAAACAAAGAAGCACTCTGGGCAGATACAACGGCTCTCAATGCCCTTCTCGTCCTGAACCATATACGTTCCGCAACGTTGACAGCTGCAGCGCATCGAATCACCTCCATGTATATTGTACCACCGAAATCCGCACTTTTCAAGCACGGCAGATTATGCTATAATATAACCATGAAACGAATCGTTCTGCTTATTCTCGTCCTGCTTCTGCTGCCCGTTTTCACTGCGGCGGCGGACGGCACGGATAAGATCCTTTCACAAGGCGACAGGGGCGAAGACGTCGTGCGTATCCAGACACGGCTCTTCGATCTCGGTTTCTATACCTATAAGCCTACCGGCAGCTATCAGACCGTCACAAGGTCCGCCGTTGTTTCCTATCAGGCGGCGTGCGGGTTTTCAGCCGACGGAACCATCGGCACGGAAACGATGCGGTCGCTCTTTGCGCGCGGCGCGAAGCGCGTGGACTTTCACGCGGGCGTTCCGCTCTCCTTCACCGCGCAGGGCGCGATTACGCTGAAGGGCGAAGCCGTATCATGGGATATCGTGCGTGACATGCTGACGGAAGGTGAAACCTATCACGTTCGCAACGCATCGACCGGAGAGACCGTTTCGCTGGTCTTCTCGTCCGGTGAAAACCATGCGGAAATGAATGTGCCCGTCCGTCCGTATCCGGAGCGCAGCGCCGCCGTTTCAATGCTCACCGCTTGGCTCGGCAATACGAACAGCTTCTATAAATGTGCCGTTCTCTTCGAGCTCGACAGCAAGTTGATCGCCGCGTCCATGCAGTGGGACGGCGAGGAGCATGTGTGCATCTGGTTCGCGGACAGCCGTTCGCACGTGCTCAATCTTCCGGATGCGGAGCATGAAGCGAATATCCGAAAAGCATCTTATTAACTATTATACGTTGAAAAAGGTCGGCAATACCGACCTTATTTCTTTGCGATCAGAAGCTCGACGTCGATGGTGATTTCAGAGAGAACAGATGCGTCGAGCGTTTCCGGCGACGTGCCGAACGTTAAGGGCGTCATCCGGATAAAATCCTTTGCCTGCGTTTCCGTCAGCGGGCGCGCATACGTAATTCGGATGCGATCTTTGGCACGGAGCCGTTCGGAAAGATGCGAAACGACCGCTTCGTTGGAATACCTTTCCTTTCTGAGCCGATCGCCCATCAGCGCACGGATCTCCCGAAGATACCCTTCCTGCGGAACAAGCTTCAGAAGCGTTCCGTCCGGCTCCAGCACGCGCGTAAACTCTGCATAATGCGCCGGTGAAAAAAGATTCAGGATGACATCGACGGACGCATCCGCGATCGGAAGCCTTGTAAGGTCGGCGACCGCCCAAAGGATCGGTCCCCCTCCGCAGGCGGCAAGCCGGATCGCGTCCTTAGAAAGGTCGATTGCGATCGTCGTTTTCCCCTGCAACCGTTTTGTAAACGTGCCGTCTCCGCATCCCGCGTCGAGCACGACTGCAGGATTATCGGGCATGACATCGCTGATTGCATCGATCACAGCGTCATAAAAACCCGCTTCCAGAATACGGCGGCGCGCTTCAAACAGCTCACGGTCATAGTGGGACGGAGCTGCATTCGGCGCAAAATGTACATAGCCTTTCCGCGACGGATCGAAGGTATGCCCGTTTTGACAAACGAGCGACGCGCCGGACTCAAAAAACGCCGCCCCGCAGACAGGACAGCGCAATAACGCTACGGATCGAAAAAACTTGTCCGCGCTCACCGCTTCGTTCCTTCCGCTTCGCCTTTGAACTCGAACGCGTCCTTCGGCATTGCTGTTTCCGGTTCCTTCTGCTGCTCTGACGGTTTGCGTGCCGCCTCTTCCTTTTCACGGCGGCGTACAATCGTGCGCGCGATCTCGTCACAGATCAGAAACAGGATCACGATCGCGATGATCGGATAGGTCAGCGCCGTAACGTCCTTCCCCATGATCTTCAGCACAAGGATCAGCACGAGCAGCGCTGCGCCGAGGATGCCGAGCACGATCTCTGCCGTCTTCCACGGAAGTTCATGTTTCATAGATATTCCTCCGTTACCGTCAATCGTTGCGTTCGCCGAAAAGATACGCTTCCGCGATCCCTTCCATGCCGTCGCGATCGGATGGGTGAACACAGTCCGTATGCGTGCGTTCCATGATATATTTCAGGATCGTCCCGCCCTGCAATATCACGTCATAGCGACGTGAGAGCAGCGGAATCTGCTTGCGCAGCGGCTCCGGAACGCGGGACAGCGTCCAGATGAGCCGATCCAGTTCTTCGCGTTCGATTCTCCCGAGCCCCATAGGGTCATACTGTTCCTGCTTTGCAAGCATCGCACCGATCGTGGAGATCGTTCCTCCTACGCCGTAAACCGGCGCCGGAACCGTTTCGGGCATGCACGTTCGTTCATCCATCCATGCAAACAACTCGCGTTCAAGCGTCTTCGGATCCTGTGCGTCGCACCGCTCCTTTGCGCGCACGCACCCGCACGGAAAGCTCAGTGCTTGCTTTTTTGTAACGATCTGAAAGCTGCCGCCGCCGATGTCGAACACAGTTCCTTCCCCGCCGGTGACCGCACTAAAAGCAAGCCTTCCTTCTTCCTCACCGGACAGAACGCGCACGTTCACGCCCACCTGCTCTTTGACTGCCGAAACGAATTCATCCCTGTTTTTCGCGTCGCGCACAGCGCTTGTCGCGTATGCAATGATCGGAACGCCGTATTCCTTTGCCTCCTCATAAAATGCGCGGATCGCTTTGATCGTGTCCGCTATCCGGTCCGGCTGAAGCTCCCCTGTCGCATCGACGCCCTTTGCAAGCCGCGTCATGTTCAGGGTTTTGAGGATGCGTCGCACGCGTCCGTTCTCGACTGTGCCGAGCATCAGGCGCACGGAGTTGCTTCCGATATCCAAAACTCCGATTTCCGGTTTCATTCCGCCACCGTAACCGCGCTGTCATCCTGGATGAGCTTGTCCTCCTGGTAATGCCAGCCGTATTTGATCATGCCCTGTTGGATCTTATAGGAGTCCGTGCGCATGAACTGCAGATTCTCGCGTTCCTGTGCATAGGTGCGTTTTGTTTGATTGAGAAGCTCCACGCGCGATTCATATTCGTCCTGTGCGGAACGGATGCGAAGCCGCTGCGGGATCAGAACCACGAGCAAAATGACCACGCACGCGATCAGCACGAGGATAAAATGGACCGGTTTGAAGTGGATCGTCCGTACGATCCGTCTTGACGATTCTTCCATATGTAACAGTATAACAGATACCGCTCCAAAACGGAACCTATTTTTTGCGGAATTTTTGTGTGATAAGCGCAAAAATCGGTGCGAACAGTCCGTAAGCAGCTGCAAAGCCAAGGACGTATGCCGCTGTAAGAAACCCGCGCAGTATACCGCAGTTTGCGAGAAACAGATATCCAGCAAAGAGCGCCGCACCGATCAGCACGAAAACCGCGTCACAGAGGTGCGTAACCCACCGCAGTCCCGTCCGTATCCGGACTGTCCGCAGAAGCAGATACACAAGTCCCGCGACCGCGCCTCCGTGGAACAGCAGCAGCGTCTCGAAGGGCTGTGCGGTGACGTCTCTCATTTTCGTCTGAAGAGGAACGTCCTGCGTTCCTGTTCCGGCTGTTCGTACTCGATCGACACGATATTGCCTTCCAAAAGCACCTGTCCGTCCTCCGGGTTCAGCTTACCGAGCTTCAGTCCCTCGCCCCACACCGTCAATGTGCCGGCCTGGGTTACGACCGTCATTTCATCCTCCTGAAAACTCTCTACGTCCAGTACGCCGGTGATGCGCATACGCTTGCGTCCCTCGATGGTCAACGTATGCGCCGAAGGCGTCGTGAGTTCCTTTTCGCGTTTTTCCATATCGAGACCTCCTGCTTTTGCTGCATTCTATGTGCGGCATGCCGTCTTTACGCCGCTAAAATGCGCAAATCACAGCTATTTTTGACAAAACGCTTGACAAGCCTTTCGCCCGTTCATAAAATGGTATCAGCAAATCCGCTTATTCATATCTTTATTTCCGTATTCAACCAATTCAAAACCGGAGGCATTTTGTGAATTTATCTGAACTCAACACACTGACGATCAATGAGCTGTATGCGCTTGCAAAGCAGCACGGCATTCCCTCTTTCCGTAAATATAAAAAGGCGCAACTCATTGAAATGCTGCAGGCTCCCGCGCCTGCGCCCAAGAAACGCGGCAGACCCGCAAAAACGACAAAAGCACCTGAACCGGAAACCTCTGCGCAACCCATTGAAACGCCTGCACGGCCCGCAGAGGTTCAACTTGCACCACCCCCCGCAGAAACATACGCAGAATCCGCAGAAACACCTGCGGAACCCGCTGAAACGCTCGCAAAATCTACAGATTCGCCGCAGGAGCAAACGACCGAGCCGCGGCAGCATCATTATCAGCGAAACAATTACCGTCAGCAGAGCGGACGTCAGAATCAAAGCCGCAGCTTTCGGCAGAACGGCACGCGTCCCTACCGTGCGCCCGAGGGTGAGCAGAAGACCGAAAAGCCCGTCGAAACCGCGCCGCTTCCCGAAACCGGCACGGCTGCGGGCGTTCTGGAGATCATGGAGGGCTATGGGTTCCTCCGCGTGTCTAATTACGACGCAGGTCCGAACGACGTCTACGTCGCAAACGCGCAGATCCGCCGCTGCAACCTTAAAAACGGCGACTTTGTCGAGGGCAGAACGCGTGCACGCCGCGAGGGTGACAAGTACGAAGCGCTGCTCTACGTCGACCGCGTCAACGGCAAAGACCCGGATGAGAACGCACAAACCCGCATCAATTACGAGGACCTTACCCCCATCTTCCCGAACGAGCGCTATACACTCGAAACACCGGGCAGAATCAACAATCTCTCCGTCCGTCTCATTGACCTGATCGCGCCGATCGGTAAGGGACAGCGTGCCATGATCGTGTCGCAGCCGAAAGCGGGCAAAACGACGCTTTTGAAGCAGATCGCAAACGGCATCACCGAAAACTACCCGGAAACCCACCTCATCGTGCTGCTCATTGACGAGCGTCCCGAGGAGGTTACCGACATGCGCAGAAGCATTCGGGGTGAGGTCGTTGCATCCACGTTTGACGAACTTCCCGAGCATCATACCCGCATTGCGGAAATGGTGCAGGAGCGTGCAATGCGTCTTGTAGAGGACGGCAGGGACGTCGTGATCCTGCTGGATTCGCTGACCCGACTTACCCGCGCCTATAACCTGGTGATCCCCCCGACCGGCAGAACGCTTTCCGGTGGCATGGACCCGGGCGCGCTGCATAAACCGAAACGCTTTTTCGGTGCCGCGCGAAACATCGAAAACGGCGGAAGCTTGACCGTTATCGCAACGGCTTTGGTCGAAACCGGCAGCCGCATGGACGACATTGTCTATGAGGAATTTAAGGGCACGGGTAATATGGAAATTCATCTGGACCGAAGGCTCAGTGAAAAGCGTATCTTCCCGGCGATCGATGTGTACAAATCCGGCACGCGCAGGGATGATCTGCTGCTTTCGCAGCAGGAGCTGGACGGCGTGCGAATGCTTCGCCGCATGCTCGCAAACGGCGGGACCGGCGACGTGACCGAAAACCTTGTCACCATGATGGATAAGACCAACAACAACGAAGAATTCCTGATCCGGTTGAAGGAATGGGTCCGCATCTTTGAGAAAGAGGGCTTCACCTCCTCGCACGGGCAGCAAAACCGGTACGGACAATCATAAAAAAACGAGAAAAAAAAGAGACAGATCACCGACGGAGCCCCTGCTTTTTATGAAAGAGAAAAAAAGTTTGAAAAACATTAAAATTTTTCTTGCTTTTTTCCGGCGTCATGGTATAATAGCCGATGGTAATGCATTACACGACGAAGGAGTGATAATACATG
>CAMNHT010000006.1 GCA_946539625.1 uncultured Clostridia bacterium
AAGCCCTTAAAGCCCTTTTCCACGATGAACGCGGAAATGCCGCGATTGCCCATCTTCGGATCGGTCATGGCAAATACCACGAACACGTCCGCAACGCTGCCGTTGGTGATAAAGCACTTCGAGCCGTTCAATACATAGTGATCGCCGTCCAATACCGCGGTGGTCTGCTGACCGGACGCGTCGGTGCCGGCGTTCGGCTCGGTCAGTCCGAATGCGCCGATCTTACGGCCGCTGCAAAGATCCGGCAGATACTTTTTCTTCTGTTCCTCGGTGCCGTTCTCAAAGATCGGGGCACAGCACAGAGAGGTGTGCGCGGACACGATGACCGCAGTGGTGCCGCAGACTTTTGCAAGCTCCTCGACTGTGATCGCGTAGCTCAATACGTCGCCGCCCGCGCCGCCGTACTCTTTGGGGAAATAGATGCCCATCATGCCGAGCTTCGCCATCTTTTGGACGGTTTCCATCGGGAAGCGTTCTTCCTCGTCGATCTCCGCCGCCAGCGGCTTCACTTCGTTTTCTGCGAATTCGCGTACCATCTTGCGAACCAGCAGCTGTTCCTTCGTGAGCTTAAAATCCATTCTGTTTCTCCTTTATGTTTACTTCGTGTACTTGAAGAAGCCTTCGCCGGTCTTGATGCCGAGCTTGCCCGCACGGACCATCTTGCGGATCAGAACATTGGCACGATACTTACTGTCATGCGTCTCATTGTAGAGCACGTCCATGATGTTCAGCACAACGTCCCAGCCGATCAAATCGCCGAGATGCAGCGGTCCCATCGGATGGTTGCAGCCAAGCTGCATCGCAATGTCGATGTCCTCCGCACTCGCTACGCCTTCCTGCAGCACGCAGACGCCCTCGTTGCAGTACGGGATCAGGATCTTGTTGACCACAAAGCCCGGCGCCTCGTTGACGACGACCGGCGTCTTGCCGATCTCGACGCAGAGGTTCTTTGTCCATTCGATGAGCTCGGTCGGCGTGTTTGCGCCTGCAATGACCTCAACGAGCTTCATTGCCGGAACCGGATTGAAGAAGTGCATGCCGACCATCGGATGCATAAGGCCTTTCGCCATTTCGGTGATCGACAGAGAGGAGGTATTGCTGGCAAAGACAGCATCTTCCTTGCAGAGCGTGTCAAGACGGCTTAAAAGTTCCTTCTTCACCGCCATGTTTTCCGCCACGCACTCGATCACGAGATCCGCGTCCGCCGCCGCTGCGACTTCCTCGACCAGAATGCGGCTCATGAGATCGTCCGCCGCTTCCTGCGTCATCTTGCCCTTTGCGACACGCTTATTGAGGGACGCCGCGAGCTTGTCCTTATGCCGCTGCGCGCTCTCCACGCTCGTCGCGTACAGAAGCGCGGTGTGTCCGTTTGCCGAAAAGACCTGCGCGATGCCGCTGCCCATGGTTCCTGCACCGAAAATGGCTACCTTCATGTTTGTTTCCTCCTGAATTGATTTTTATAGTTGGTTCGGACCCTGTCCGTTGGTTTACGTTTGTGTTGACCGCCCCTGTGAGCAAAACCAATCCGTAGGGGAAGATCGTATCTTCCCGTTCCGCTGTTCCGGCGGACGGGCAATGCCCGTCCCTACAAAGGGAGATCAGCTTCTTGCCCTCCCTGTGTAAGGGGCAGCAATCCGAGCGCCCGCCGTGCGGGATGCAGCGAGGTGAGCTGCGACCGAAATAAGGAACCGAAGGACGTGATTAACGACGCGCGGCGACTATATTTCGGGATCGGTGTCATGGCTTTGCCCTGACGGGAGGGTTGTTACCGATTCTGATACGGCTCATGTTTGCGTTTTTCCAGAAACGCCGACATGCCCTCTTTCTGATCTTCCGTCTCGAAGCAGCTGCCGAACAGCTTTTCTTCGAGGGCGATCGCCTCGTCCATCGGAAGCTCCAGCCCTTCGTTGATCGCCTGCTTGCATGCCCGCACCGCGATCGGCGCGTTCTTCGCAATCGTTTCGGCAAGCTTTTCCGCCGCAGCGCTGAGTTCCTCCGCGGGATAGACCGCGTTGACAAGCCCGATCCGCAAAGCCTCATCCGCCTTGATATTCCTTGCGGAATAGATCAGCTGCTTTGCCATGCCTGCCCCTACAAGCCGCGCAAGGCGCTGCGTGCCGCCGAAGCCCGGCGTGATACCGAGTCCCGTCTCCGGTTGTCCGAACACTGCCGTGTCGGAGCAAATGCGGATATCGCACGCCATGGAAAGCTCACAGCCGCCGCCCAATGCGTAGCCGTTGACCGCCGCGATCACCGGGATCGGAAGTTTTTCGAGCCTGCGGAACACGTCGTTGCCCTTTTTGCCGAACGCCTCACCCTCGACCTTTGTAAGCTTTGACATCTCACCGATGTCCGCGCCTGCAACGAACGCCTTTTCGCCGCTGCCGGTCAAAATCAGTACGCGAATGTCGGGATCGGCGTTGATCTCGTCAATCATCGTATTCAGATCTTCCAATACTTCGGAGTTCAGCGCGTTCAGTGCTTTCGGGCGATTGACGGTCGCGATCGCGACGTTGCCCTTCTTTTCCAACAGGATGTGTATCATAGGAACCTCCGCAAACGGTTTACCCGCAATCGGGCAATTTATACCATATTTATTATAGTACATTCGGACACGATGCGCAAGCCCGATTCCCCTTTTCGGCGTATCGTATATTATTCCGTTTCTGTTTACGAGCCGACTCCTTTGTGCTATAATCCCGTTCGAAAAATGTGAGTTTGAGGACGGTATGGAAAGGAAAGAACGCGGTTCTAAAAAAATACTCGGACATGTCTTTGCGCTGTTTTCCATCGTTGTATGGGGCAGCTGCTACGTGCTGACAAAAAACCTGCTCGCGGCGGGCTTTACCGCGCTGCAGATCACGCCGATCCGCATGGCGCTTGCGTACGTTGTGCTGCTTGTCATGCGTCCGAAGTTTCAAAAGCTTCCGATCAGGGATGAGCTGATGTTCGTTCTGATCGGCATTTTCGGCGGCAGCGTCTACTTCTTCCTGCAGAATACCGCGCTGACCTATACCTACGCCGCAAATGTCAGCATCATTGTGTGTCTCTCCCCCATCTTTACGGCGATCCTCGCGGCGATCTTTTCCCGCGGAAACGAACGGCTCGGCAAGTTCCTTCTGTTCGGCTCCTTCCTTGCGATCGCGGGCGTGGTGCTGGTCGTCTTAAACGGCACGCTGAACTTTCATTTAAGCCCCTTGGGCGACCTTCTTGCGCTTTTGGCGGGCATTTCTTGGGCGATCTATTCGATTCTCATCAAACGCTATACCGAAACGATGGACGGCTTTTTCGTCACCCGCCGCGTGATGTTCTGGGCGTTTCTGACCTCGATCCCGCTGATGTTTCTGACCTCCGGCATGCCGAACCTTACGCCGCTGTTTACGGTGCCGAAGGTGCTTTTAAGCTGGCTTTTCCTCGGAATCCTCGGCAACGCGGTCTGCTTTGCGCTCTGGAACATCGCGTTTCGCGAGCTCGGCGTGGTCGTCACGAACAACTACCTGTACGGCTCGCCGTTTGTGACGCTGATCGTGGGCTGGCTTCTCCTCGATGAACCGATTTCCTGGATGGGCGTCCTCGGCGCGGTTCTGATCACCGCGGGCGTGATCCTCGCGCAAAGGGATAAGCGGGCGTAGCAAAAATGTCATCCTGAGGAACGCAGTGACGAAGGATCTTAAAGATTCTTCGCCTACGGCTCAGAATGACATGCATGTTTTTTTTGCGCAACAGATTCATGTATGATTCTGCTCTTGCATATAGTGCTCTATTAATCGCAAACTGTCATCGTTTACAGGTATCCGAAAGTCAAACCGCGCGTTCTTTGGCTTCTTCTTTCTCGCCCTGTCTTTTATTCTGAAGCAAGCGAACAAATGCGGTTCTCCGCGTCCTGTCCAGATTGTTTCGGGCCAGACTTTTTCAACATCCTCCCACTGCGTCAGTTTTTTCCGATTATGATTCCCTGCTCCGTAATCTCCGCAGGACGATCAATGAAAATCTTGTTATAAAAGAGCAGCCCCACTAAGCAAATCAATCCACCGATGCTCATGATATAGAGCCAAACCAGTCCCGTCTTAATCGCAAAGTATCCAAAGAAGACAGATCCAACGCCAAAGGTTAAAACACTGATGCCAAAGTAAAGTAAAAGACCGATATCCGGTTTTACTCTTTCCTTATTGTTTTTCTCTTTCATGTGTCTTCCCTCCTTCTTTAATCCTATGATACAACGCAATCGCACCGATCACAAGTGCGATCGGTGCGAAACAAAGCGGTTTATTCTGTTATTTATCCAGCACTTCCACCTGAATGGGCTTTGCGGCTTCCTCCATGGCGGCAAGCTCGTCGGGCGTGAGTACGATGTCGAGGCACTTTGCGTTGTTTTCGACATTTGCGGGCTTTCGCATGCCGATAAGCAAGCTCATGTTCGGGTACTGTGCGAGCGCCCACGCCTCAAAGAGCTGCGAAAAGCTGCAGTTGTGCGCCGCCCGGATCGGCTCCCAAAGCGCAAACGCGCGTCGAAGTCCCGCCTTATATTCTTCCTGCACCCACGGGATGCGGGAACGGATGTCGGTCTTTAAAAACGTGCGCTCCATGAACGCGGGCGAGGTCAGAAAGCCCTCCTCGAGCACGCCGTAGGTCTGGAACGTCGTGCCATGCGCGCTGCATTCCGGGAAATAATCCCGTCCGTGGAACGGACTCAAAATGCTGAAAAACTCCTGAACGAGATCGACGTGTCCGCCGACGCTCTGATATTCCGCAAGATCTTTTGGCTGACTGTTACTTAGCCCGTACGCGCGGATCTTGCCCTGCTCCTTTAAGCGCTCCAACGCCTCGACCGTGTCCGAAACCGGAAAGCTTTTGCACACGTAATGCACGATCACCGAATCGAGATAATCCGTCTGCATGCGGCGAAGCGAATCCTCGACGTCGCGAACGATCGCCTCGGGCCGCGTATCGTTGTTCACCGTATAGCCGTCGCGCGAGTAGTGAAAATTGCCGCCCTCATTCCGCCAGTTTAAGGAGCATTTCGTCTGCAGAATAAAGTCGTGCCGTCTGCCCTTCAGCGCTTCGCCTAAAAGCCGTTCGCTCTCGCCCGTGCCGTAAACCGGCGCGGTGTCGATATAGTTGATCCCGTATTCCTGACATGCGGAAAGCAGATTTTTCGCTTCCGTTTCGGTCGAATCGTGATCCGACCATACGCTGCCGCCGCCGAGTCCCCACGTACCGAGCGCGACCGCGGAGACCTTCAGATCGCTGTTTCCGAGCTTTCGATACTGCATTGCTGTTCCCCCGTTGTTTGTTCTGCCGTCATTATACCACCTGCGCGCGGGATTCTCAACGGTTGTTTTTGGAACACGCAAAGCTGCCGCCTCCCCTCGGAAACGGCAGCTCTGCAATGGATGGTGTGTATCGTTTACGCAGCGGGCGCAAGTGCCTCCTGCGTACCGATCGAGTTTGCGACGAGCGCGTCGAAGTCCGCTTCGGAAAGCTCGCAGTGATAGAACAGCTTGAAGTACGCCGCGACCTCAGTATAGAGGTCATAATCCGCGGCGTCCGGATACAGCAGCTTTGCCATCCAGAGCATACCGAGGATCCGCTGTACGGACGGCGGGAAGCCCATCCAGTTGTACGGTCCCATCGGGACTTCGTAATATTCGCCTGTCTTGATCGCGGTGATCCCGCTCCAAAGCGGATCGGTGCCGACCGTCGCGTAGATACTGCCCGGTGCAAACAGGATCACGTCCGGGTTCCAGAGCATGATCTGCTCCATATCGACCTCGTTGCCGGTGCCCTTGCTCGACGGGCTGTCCACGACCGCAAGGTTGTTCGAAAGCAGGTCGATGACCTCCGCGTGATAGCTGCCCTGCGCGATCACATTCAATCCTTGGTCGCCCGTAATGTACAGAAGATTGACCTTGTCGACGGAATCCGCAAGCTTCGTGATCCTTGCGTACGTCGCGTCGCAGTACGCCGCAAGCGCTTCCGCTTCGTCCGGCATGTTGAGAAGCTCGCCGAGTTTGCGGTATGCGTCGCCCATCGTGGCGGTCGTCATGGTGACATGCACAAACGGAATGCCCGTCTGCTCCGAAAGCGCGTCAAGGTCATCCGCGATCGAGCCCTTCGGTTCACCGACATCGATCACGACCTGCGCGCCGGAAGCAAGCAGCGTTTCAAGGTTCAGCTCGCCCTTGCCGCCGTACAGCTGTCCGAGCTCCGGAAGCTGATAATACTCCGTTGCAAGGAATTGCTCGGCAGTCTTATCCCACTTGGATGCGACACCGACAAGCCGGTCCGGGCACAGCGCGAAGACGACGATCTGCGCGAGCGGTCCGGAGATCGCGACACGCTCGATGTTCATCGGCAGCTCCACCTCTCGTCCGACGGAATCCGTGAACAGGAAGGATTCCGGCTCTGCGGGCGCAGGTTCCTCAGTCGGTTCCGGCTCCGATGCTTCGGTCGGTTCCGGTTCTGCGACCGGTTCGGGTTCCGGCGCGGCGGTCGTTGCGGCGGCTTCCGACTCTTTTTCCGGTTCGGATTCGTTCGTCTTTGCGCATCCGACGAGCGCAAACAGCATGCAAAGTGCGAGAAGCGATGCGATCCGTTTTTTCATTTTGCTTTTACTCCTGTCGTATTGTTTGAAACGGGCAGGATCACCGATCCGCCCGGCGTTTCATAAAGGTTGACGCGTGTGCCGTACAGCGTGTTCAAAAGCGCGGGCGTCAGGGCCTGTTCAACCGGTCCCTGTGCCGCGACGCTTCCGTCAGAGAGCGCAAGTACGCGATCTGCGTACCACAGTGCGTGCTGCGGGTTGTGGGTCGATAGCAGTACCGTGTAGCCGTACCTTGCGAGGTTCTTTACCACGTCCAGCACACGAAGCTGATTGCCGTAATCGAGTGAGGAAGTCGGCTCGTCCATCAGCAGGATCCTTGCCTGCTGCGCGAGCGCGCGGGCAACATAACATAGCTGCTGTTCGCCGCCGGAAAGCGTATCGAACGAGCGATCCGAAAGATACCCGATCCCGAGCTTTTCAAGCGCTTCCATCGCGGTGCGCTCCTGTGCTTTGCCCGGTGAAGCAAACGGTGACAGCGTATGCGACGTGCCCATCAGCACGACGTCGCGCACCGGAAAGCGGAACGACATTGCGTGCGTCTGCGGAATGTAGGCGACGCGGTGCGCCGTCTCGCGCGCGGAGAGCGTCCGCATGTCCGTGCCGTCGATTTTGATCGTGCCCGAATAGCGCTTCTGTTCGCCCAAAATACAGCGGAACAGCGTGGTCTTTCCGACGCCGTTCGGTCCGAGGATCGCCAAAAGTTCGCCCGCATCAACGTCGAAGGAAACGCCCGAAAGCACCGGCGTCTTTTTGTATGCAAACCAAAGATCGCGAACGGACAAGCTCATAACGTCTTCTCCTTTCGCAGCAAAAGATACACAAAAAACGGCGCGCCGATCACGGCGGTGAGAATGCCGATCGGAATCTCGGTTGCAAGAAGGTTTCTCGAAACATCGTCCGCGAGCAGCAAAAATGCGCCGCCGAAAAGCATGGAGCATGGCAGCAGCCCGCGGTTGTCACTGCCGATGAGCTTGCGCGAGAGGTGCGGCACGACGAGCCCGACCCAGCCGATCACGCCCGAAACGGAGATCGCCGCGGCAGTCACGAGCGTTGCGCAGAGGATCAGCACCGCGCGTAAAAGGTCGGTATTCACGCCGAGCGCGCGCGCTTCGCTGTCGCCGAGGGTCAAGACATTCAACCGCCACCGCAAAAGCAGCAGCGGAATAAGCCCCACTGCCATCGGGATCGCGGCAGGCAGGATATGCGCAAGCCGCACGCCGGACAGCGAGCCCATAAGCCAGTAGGTGATCGCGGGAAGCTGATCAGAGGGATCCGCGACGAGCTTCAGATACGAGGTTCCCGCCGAAAACAGCGAACCCACCATAATGCCCGCAAGGATCAGATTGACGGCCTTTAACCCCGACGCGTGCTGCGCAATCAGAAACACGAGCGCAACGGTGAAAAGCGAGCCGACAAACGCAAAGATTGTGATATATCGCGTGGAACAGCCGAGTAAAATTGCCAGTGCCGCGCCGAACGCCGCGCCGTTTGACGCGCCGAGGATATCCGGACTTGCCATGGGGTTTCGAAACACGCCCTGAAACGTCGCGCCCGCCGCCGAAAGCGAACAGCCGACCAGCACCGCCATGACGATCCGCGGAAAGCGAACGTTTATGACCGCGTTTTCCATAAACTGCGTCCATGTGACCCGCATGGACCATATCCGGTCAAGCCCGACGAGCGTCCAAAACCGATGGAACAGAATGCGGATCACTTCGGAAAGCGGCACGGAATAGCGCCCGAGTGTCAGCGAAACGAGAAACAATACGAAAAGAACGCCCGCCGCCGTCATCAGCACCGCCGTCCGTCTTCCTCTGCCCTGTTTTGCCGCCTTGTCCATGTTCTCTCCTGCCGTTATTCTTTGTTAAGTATAACACGCGGTCGGCTTTGCTGCAAGTTTATCATTATTTGTCCGGTAATGTAGCACATCGTTCCGGATTTCGGCAACAAAAAAGCCCCGCGATCCGCGGGGCGCTGATATAAATCGTGTTACTCGATCGTGACGCTGCCGGAAACGACACTGACCCTGATATCCGCCGCGCCGAGACCGATCTTGTACGCTTCGCCGTCCTTTTCATACGGCAGCTTTATGTCGATGCTTCCCGAAACCTTGTCGCAACGTACCGTTGCGCCGCGTTCGGGCTGGTTGAGTTTCAGCCGGATCCCGCCGGACGCGCTGTCGATCTTGATCGTTTCAACCGTGTCGATTCCGAGCGTAACGCCGCCGGACGCGCTGTCGATTTCGATCTCTCCTGCGGAGATGCGGTCGACGGTGAGACCGCCGGACGCCGTATCGACCTCAAACGATGCGGATACGTTCACGCTGCCGAATGTCGTTCTGCCGGACGCGGCATTCACCTTGACCTTCTTTGCGGAAAGGGACCGGATATCCGTCCCTCCGGACGCGGTATCAAGATTCAGCTTGCCGAGATTCAGCGTATTTTCCGCAACGACCTTACCGCTCGCGACGTCGATATCGAGATCGACGAAATCCGGCAGCTCGATCGTCAGTTCCTTCTTTTCGTTGAATGCCTTGTCGAGCGTCATCTGATAACCGGACTTGCAGAACTTGATCCGAAGCGTCGTGCCGTCCAGCCACCAATGCATCTGTTCCTCCTCCGAGAGCGAATCCGCGCCGTTCTCGGTAACGGATAGCGTACCCTTTCCGTTTTTCAGCGTGATCCCGCCGGACGCCCATTCGATCTCGACCTTTGTTACCTTGTCGCTTTCGTAGGTGAAATTGCCCGCCGTGTATTTGTCCGCGTTCGCGTATCGCACCGGCACCGAGCAGGACAGCCCGGAGATCGAGATGCAGCCCAAGAGGGCAAACAGCATCAGACCTGTCAGCAAAAGCGCAATGATTCGTTTCATTTTGATTTCCTCCTATAATGATGATTCCGTGAGCGCCGCCCGTTCCGGCAGCGTATGATCGAGTTCATCCACGTCCGCGTCGGTCGTCGACCAGCTCGACGTGAACCGCGCGATCCAATGTCCTTCGTCCGCCCTGCCCCAAAGGTCGAAGCCGACGAACGCGCGAAGCTTCTCCGCCTCCGCGTCACTGAGAATAATAAACTGCTGATTCGTCGGCGAGTTCCACGCAAGCGGATAACCCTTGGATAGCAGGATCCGGCGGATGCGTTTTGCGTGGCGGATCGCCTCCTTGCCGATTGTTTCATACAGTCCGTCGGTGAACAGCGCGTCGAACTGCACGCCGAGGACCCGTCCCTTTGCAAGGAGCGCGCCGTGCCGCTTCACCTGCGTCATCAACATTCTCGGCGTTTCTTTCGGGAATACGACCGCCTCGCCGCACAAAAGTCCGAGCTTCGTGCCGCCGATACTGAACGCGTCGCAAAGGGACGCGAGATCAGAAAGCGAAACGTCATTTTCCGGGCAGCCCAAAGCGTAGCCGAGCCTTGCGCCGTCCACATAGAGCTTCATATCGTACCGATCGCACAGCACGCGGATGCGCATCATCTGTGCCTTCGTGTACAGCGTGCCATATTCGGTCGGATGTGTGAGATAGACCAGTCCCGGACGCACCATGTGCTCGTGCGTGGCGTCGGCATAGAAGGTTTTCAGGAACGCCTCGAGCGCGTCGACGTCCAGCACGCCGTCGTTTTCTTTGAGCGCAAGGACCTTGTGTCCCGTGAACTCGATCGCGCCCGCCTCATGCACATTGATGTGTCCCGTCTTCGGCGAGATCACACCTTCAAACGGCTGAAGCAGCAGATCGATCACGGTCATGTTCGTCTGCGTTCCGCCGACCAGCAGCGTCACCGTCGCGTTCGGCGCACCGCACGCGGTCTTGATCTTCTCCGCGGCTTTTGCCGTATACGGATCGAAGCCGTAACCGCTCATCTGCACCATGTTTGTTTCCGAAAGCGCCGCTAAAATCTTCGGATGTGCGCCTTCCGTATAATCGCATTCAAACGTCCGCATGAGTCCCTCCGTTCATTCCGTTCGGTTTTCATCGCTGTCCATGTAGGCGGACAGCAGCGTGTCCAGCTTCGGCAGCGCAGTTCTGAGTGAAACGACCGCGCCGTCTTTCAAATAACAATGCTTTGAGACGCCCTCCGCGACGAGCGTTCCCTTTGAAAGGTTCCGAATTACGTAACCAACTTCCAGCATGCGCGTGCTGTATTTGTTGATCCGTACTGCGATCTCCACCTCGTCCGA
Source organism: uncultured Clostridia bacterium (assembly GCA_946539625.1). The sequence continues at coordinate 10,781 of CAMNHT010000006.1, forward strand.
AAACATCGTGGGACGACGGTAGTCGATCGAGATGCCGACCACGGGCGAAACGACGCCCTCACGCTCAATATCGACGTAGCCGAAGCCGAGGGCGTCCAAAAACGCGACGCGCGCCTCCTCCATCCACTTCACATAGACAGCGTGGTGGATCACGCCCATCTGATCGGTCTCATGATACTGTGCTTTCCTGCGGTATGTAAACATAGTTTCCCTCCGTTTCGGTCATTTCAGCGACAGACGGTAGAGCCGCTGTATCCGCGGCGCAAGATGCGTGTCGATTTCCGCTTCGAAACGCCATCCGTACTTTTCGTACAGTCCGGCGTGTGTCGTGAACAGATACAGCGCCGGTACGGAAAGATACGCCCTTGCGTTTTCTTTCACGGTGGAGAGCAGCCTTCTTCCGAAGCCCTTCCCCCGGTACGCCGGATCGAGATAAACATTCGCAAGCCATGGGGTTAGGTCCGGCCGCACAAATAGATCGCTGTTCGTGAACTGATATAAGCCGATCAGCGTTCCGTTCCGGTACAGTCCGAAGGTCATCGGAAGCCGGTCCGTGTTCAGACTGTGCAGCAGGCTTTCCTTCACCGCTTCGCGCGTGTATCCTTCCCGTGCGCCCCACCAGCCGTACATCCAGTCGGTCATCGTTTCGATGTCGTCCGGCTTTGTGATCCGCTCCGTACCGTATATCTCCACTTCGCTCCTCCGAAATGTGCCTCGAATGATGCTATTGTTGTACCATGTTCCCGCTGAAAAAGCAAGCCTTCCGTCCGCTTTTCATCTGTTTATCCGAATATCCTGTTGACAACCGCGAACATCGTGGTATAATACAGATAATTGAACAGTTGCTCAACTGTTCCGAATCGGAGGAAAGAATGGAACGCTTACCGGTATGCGAATGCGAATCCGTCCATCAGGACGTTGTAAACGCTGTCCGTCCGCAGCTTCTCAGTGGAGACGAGGCGATCGACCTTGCCGCGCTCTATAAGCTGTTCGGCGACGGAACGCGCGTGCGCATCCTGCAAGCGCTTCGCGTACATGAGCTTTGCGTGTGCGATCTTGCGTGCCTTCTCGGCATGACGAAATCCGCGATCTCGCATCAGCTCAAGGCATTGCGTTTAAGCAACCTTGTTCAGTTTCGCCGCGAGGGGCAGAATGTGTTCTACGCCCTTGCCGACGAGCACGTTGAAAAGATCCTCGACCTCGGTCTGGATCATCTGCGCGAATGAACGCGCATTCTTTTTTTACCATACAGTTGAATAATTGAGCAACCATTGTATTATTCAGGAGGGTCGTATGAACGAATCAAAGCATGACGAACACGTCTGCACCTGTGAGCACGAGCATCATGAACACGAACATGACGAATGCTGCTGTCACAAACATGAACACGAACATGCGCATGCACACGAGCATCACCACGAGCATGACGCCTGCGGATGCGGGCATCATCACGGGCACAGCCACGGCGACGCCTGCGGCTGCGGGCATCATCACGGGCACAGTCACGGCGACGCCTGCGGATGCGGACACGAGCACGGCGGGCATGAGGAAGGCGAAAACCGCACGATGCTGATCCGGCTGATCGCCGGCGCTGTTCTTTTCGTCGGCGGCATGGCTACGCATTTTCTGCACGCACCGCTGTACGTTGAGCTGCCGATCTTTCTTGCGTGCTATGCGGTCGCCGCCTATGACGTCGTGTGGAACGCGATCCGCGGAATTGCGCACGGACAGGTGTTCGGCGAATCGTTTCTGATGACGATCGCGTCAATCGGCGCGTTTGCGCTCGGGGAATACCCGGAAGGCGCGGCAGTCATGCTTTTGTATCAGCTTGGAGAATGGCTCACCGACCTTGCGCTCGATCGCTCGCAGGATTCGATCCGGGCGATCCTCGGCATCCGCCCCGATACGGCAAACGTTATGCATGACGGTGAAACAAAGACCGTCTCCCCTGCCGAGGTGAAAATCGGCGAAACGATCATGATCCTTCCGGGCGAGCGTATCCCTCTGGACGGCACAGTCCTTTCCGGAACCTCCGCTCTCGACACGCGGGCTTTGACCGGTGAATCGATCCCCCGCACGGCGCGTGAGGGCGACACGGTCCTTTCCGGCTGCATTGCGTTGGACGGCGCGCTCACCGTTCGCGTCGAAAAAACGTTCGGCGAATCGACCGCGTCCAAGATCATCCGGCTCGTGGAGGACGCCGCGGACCGCAAAACGCCCGCGGAACGGTTCATCACGAAGTTTGCACGGTACTATACCCCCGCCGTGGTCATTGCCGCGGTGCTGCTTGCCGTCGTGCCTTCGCTGATTACCGGCAATTGGGCGGAGTGGATCCACCGTGCGCTGACATTTCTTGTCATTTCCTGCCCCTGCGCGCTTGTGATCTCGATCCCGCTTGCGGTGTTCGGCGGGCTCGGCGCATCGTCCAGAGCAGGCGTATTGATCAAGGGCGGCAACTTCCTTGAAGCGCTGAACAAGGTCCATACGGTGGTGTTTGACAAGACCGGCACGCTGACCGAGGGATGCTTTTCGGTTCGCGAGGTCCTTCCCGCGAACGGATTTACCAAGGAAGAGATCCTCTCTCTTGCGGCAGGCGCGGAATCGTTCTCCACGCATCCGATCGCAAAGTCGATCACGGACGCCGCAAAGGATGCGGAATGGGCAGTTTCGGATGCGCACACGGTTTCCGGCAAGGGTGTTACCGCAGTCGTAAACGGACACGACGTCGCGGTCGGCAGCACGAAGCTCATGGCAGAACGCGGGCTTTCCGTGCCCGAACCGGAAACGGCGGGAACGGTCGCATACGTCGCGGTCGACGGCGTATACGCGGGCTGCATCGTGATCGCCGACGCGCTGAAAGCGGACAGTCGCGAAACGGTCGAAGCGCTCCGCACACTTGGCGTAAAGCGTCAGATCATGCTGACCGGCGACGCAAAAGCAGTCGGCGAAGCGGTGGCAAAGGAGCTCAAACTCGACGGCGTATCGACAGAGCTTTTGCCCGGTCAGAAGCTTGAAGAGGTCGAAGCGCTCTATGCGACGCTTCCGAAGGGCGGCACGCTGCTGTTCGTCGGCGACGGCATCAACGACGCGCCGGTATTGGCCCGCGCGGACGTCGGCGTTGCGATGGGCGGGCTGGGAAGCGACGCCGCGATCGAAGCGGCGGACGCGATCATCCCCGGCGACGCGCCTTCTAAACTCATCGACGCGATCAACATCGCGCGGAAAACGCACCGCATCACGATCGAAAACATCGTGTTCGCTCTCGGCGTCAAGGCGATCTTCCTCCTGCTCGGCGCTTTCGGCATCGCAAGCCTGTGGGTCGCGGTGTTCGGTGACGTCGGCGTGATGCTGCTCGCCGTTCTGAATGCGCTCCGAACACTGAAAACGTCGCGCAAAACCGCTTGACAATCCCGCGCAGAACGGATATCATTTGCTTGTCAACCATCCATGCAGGGTTGAATGAAAGCTCAGAAGAAAAACGGAACATGAATCTGTCAAATTCAGCGACATGTGCGGTGAATTTGACACCTTGCAGATTTCGCCGCCCGGTAACGCACAGCGTTATAGGCGAAATCTGAAAACCAGTCTGTTGAAAACTTGTTTTCGACAGACTGATATTGTGAGGTGAGGGTAATGAAGAAGCAGAAAACACAGCTCGCTCCGAGAAAAAAGCAGAGCGTCATCGGGTATTACAAAAAATACGGCTGGAAGGTCGCGGCAAAGGACGTGCTGCACGACGTTGTCGGCAGTATCCTTTATGCTGCGGGCATCTATACCTTTGCGGCAACGGCGGACTTCGCCCCCGGCGGCATCACCGGCGTCGCGATGATCATCAATCACTTTTTCCCGTTCCTTCGTATCGGTCTTCTGACGCTGCTCATCAACGTCCCGGTCGCGATCATCTGCTATCGGCTGCTCGGCCGCGTGTTCTTTTTCAAGTCTGTCAAGAGCATGCTGATCTCGGCGTTCTTCATGGATATCATTTTCCCGCTGATCCCGCAGTACAACGGTGCCGAAAACCCGCTGCTTGCCGCGCTGTTTGCAGGCGCACTGTCCGGCATCGGACTTGCGCTCATCTATATGCCCGGATCGTCCACCGGCGGCACGGACTTCGTCATCATGAGCATCCGAAAACTGAAACCGCATCTGTCGATCGGGACCATCTCGCTGATCGTGGACGGCGTCGTTATCCTTTTAGGCTGGCCGGTGTTCGGCAATATCAATGCGGTGCTGTACGGCGTTTTGATGACGATCGTTTCGACTACCATCATCGACAAAGTCATGTACGGTACGGGTACGCGGCGCATGCTCCTTGTCGTTTCCGACAAGGCGAAGGAGATCGCGAATGCCATCATGGAGGAAACCGAACGCGGCGCAACACTTGCGGACGTGCGCGGCGCGTATACCGGAAACCCGCACCAGATGTTGATGTGCGTATGCAGTAAGGTCGAAGTTTATACGGCGCGTCGCATCATCAACCGCATCGACCCTGCCGCGATCGTGATGCTGACGACCGTCGACGAGGCGTACGGCGAAGGATTCCTCGAACCCGACATGGATTAACCCATCTTTCCCGACTTTGCGGTGTTCCGAACGGATCGCCGCTTTTTTTGCCTGGCGATCCGCTTGACAGCGCGGCGGTTGTTTGTTACAATACAGAAAAACAACAGGAGGCAAACGAGCGAATGCGCAACTGATCCGTCTTTTTCGAATGTACCGGACGACCCGAGCGATCGGGTGCGTCTTGCGTTGCCGAAAAACGGATCGCCCTCCTTTCATCACCGACTGTGTCGGTCTTTTGGGTCGTTCCCTGCTATTCGGCAGCGGAGCGATTTTTTCATATAAGGATGTGGTGAGTTTATGATACAGGCAAGAAATATCGCCATTATGATCGACCGCGATCAAAAGACGATCGTCGAGGACTTTTCCTTTACCATTGCGGACGGCGCGAAGGTCGCGCTGATCGGCGAGGAGGGCAACGGCAAATCCACACTGTTGAAATGGCTTTACGATCCCTCGCTTGTCGAGGGTTACGCAACGGTGACGGGCTATGCTTCTGTTTCCGGCACAAAGGGATATCTTGCGCAGGAACTTCCCGAAGCGGAGCGGGCGCTGTCCGTCTATGAATATCTCACGGTGCACTCCCGCGAGGACGCGCTTTCGCCGAAGGCGCTCTCCCGCGCGATGAAAGACGTTGCGCTCCCCTATGATCTCGCGTATTCGGACCGGAAGATGGGCACGCTGTCCGGCGGCGAGCGGGTGAAGCTCGCGCTTGCGGTGCTGCTTTTGAACGACTGCGACGTACTGTTTTTGGACGAGCCGAGCAACGACCTTGACCTCGAAACGCTTTTATGGCTCGAAGGATTCTTACGCGCCGTCAAAAAGACCGTGCTCTATATCTCGCATGACGAGGTGCTTCTTTCCCGCACGGCGGAGGCGGTCATCCATCTGGAAATGGTACGGCGCAAAAAAATCCCGCGCGCAACGGCGGCGAGCATCCCGTACGACGAATATATGCAGCGGCGCGAGGCGTCCTTTGCACATCAAGCGCAAGTCGCGCAGTTTGAGCAGAAGGCGTTCCGCGAAAAAAAGGAGCGGTATCTTTCGATCTATAACGCCGTCGACCATGCGCAAAGTGAGATCTCCCGAAGGGATCCAGGCACCGGACGGCTTCTGAAAAAGAAGATGCACACCGTCCAGTCGATCGGCAGACGGCTTGAAAAAGAACAGGAGGCTTTGACCGAAGCGCCGGAAGCGGAATGGGCGATCCTGCCGAAGTGGCTCGGCGGCGAGGTAAAAAACGGACGCACCGTGCTGGAATACGGACCCCGAACGCTGTCGCTTTCCGATCGGATCCTTTCGGAAAACGTTGCGATCCGTATCTCGGGACCGGAGCGGGTGTGCATCGTGGGGCGCAACGGCTGCGGCAAGACGACGCTTTTGAAAACACTTGTTCCAGAGATCGAAAGACGCGGTTACAACGTGTTCTATATGCCGCAGACATATTCGGATCTTCTGCCGACGGATCGGCTTCCGGTCGAATTCTTAGCGCCTGATGGGGACAAGGATTCGGTGACCGAGGCAAGGATCTTCTTAGGCAGCATGAAGTACACGACCGACGAGATGGATCATCCGATCCGATCTTTAAGCGGCGGCCAGCAGGCAAAGCTCCTTTTATTGAAAGCCATCCTCGACCGAGCGGATGTGCTCGTGCTCGACGAACCGACGCGAAACCTTTCCCCACTTTCCGCGCCGGCCGTGCGAACGCTCCTTCGGGAATTTCGCGGCGCGATCCTGATGGTCACGCACGACCGCAAGCTGATCGCGGAAGCTGCGACGCGCGTTCTGGAACTCACGAAAACCGGACTTTTGCCGTTCGACGCTTCGGCGCTTTAACCCAGCAGAATGTCCATTGCGGTCATGAGCGCGAACCCCCCGAGCACAAAGAGCGTACCGGAAATCGGGCGCTCTTTCAGCATATCCGGCAGCAGCTCAAAGCCGGTAACGTACGCCATCGCGCCGGCGGCAAATGAGAGCAGCCACGGAAGCGCGGGCACGGCGAACCGGGAAAGCAGGATGGTCAGTGCGCCCGCGATCGGTTCGGACGCGCCGGACAGCACACCGTAAAGGAAGGACTTTCCACGCCCGACGCCCGACGCGTGCAGCGGCAGCGAGATGATCGCGCCTTCGGGCAGGTTCTGGAGCGCGATCCCGAGCGACAGCGCAAACGCACTCATTGCCGTGACGGTCCCCTGCCCGGACAAAAGCCCCGCGTATGCCGCGCCGACCGCCATGCCCTCCGGAATATTATGAAGGGACACCGAAAGGACCAGCATCCGTGTGGAATGCGAGACAACGCCTGTGCCCTCGATCCGCGCAGATATCCTGTCCCACGAGGCCAGAAGCCCCGCACCGAGCAGAAAGCCGAAAAATGCGGGAACCCAAGGCATATTTCCTGCTTCCGCCGTCTGTTCCATCGCAGGCAAAAGCAGACTGAACACGGCTGCCGCCGCCATGATCCCCGCAGCGGCGTCCGAAAGAAACCCGCCGACTCGTTTCGGGATCCCGTTTTTCAGGACCAATACCGCCGCTGCGCCGATCGACGTGCCCAAGAACGGCACGAGCAAGCCCATGACTGCCTCCTGCATCAAATCCCCCTCCTTCCCGAAAGCGCTCATGTTATCGTATGCCGTGCGGGAACGGATCGGTGACGAACGGCGTCGAAATGAGCACAAATTTTGTGCCCGTTTTTCTTGACAATATATTCTGCCGGGGTTATACTGAAATCGGAAACGGGCACAAGCCCGGATCGGTATGAATATGCGCGCGGCGGGCCGTTTGTCCGTCAAATTCTTACAGCAGAAAGGAACATGATCATGGGAAAGTTTGAAGTCAAAGAAGTAAAGTCCGGAATCAAGTTCAATCTGAAGGCCGGCAACGGCGAGATCATCGCGGTGAGCGAGATCTATTCCACCGAAAAGGCATGTCTGAACGGCATCGAGAGCGTCAGAAAGTCCTGCCTCGGCGATGTCGAGGATCAGACCGTCGAAGGATTCGAGGTCAAGAAGCACCCGAAGTTTGAGGTCTATAAGGACAAAGCGGGCGAATTCCGTTTCCGTCTGAAGGCGTCGAACGGTGAAATCATCGCAACCGGCGAAAGCTACAAAGCAAAGGCAAGCTGCCTGAAGGGCATCGAGAGCATCAAGAAGAACGCGCCCGAAGCGCCCGTCGTCAAGGTCGAAGAGTGACAAAACCCGCAAATGCCCGTCCGAAGCAGGGACGGGCATTTTTATTTTCCGCATTGTTCACACTCTGTTGACAAACTTGTGAAAATCAAATGGTATAATAAAATATCAAATTGCGGACTTTGCTCTTTTGTTTGAACGTCCGGAAAGGAACCGATTTGAAGGTCTCCGAGTGGAGTAAAAAACAGACGATCCTGATCGGCGTGCTCGCCGGCGTTCTGCTTTGCGCAATCATCTTCCTTGTCGCGGTCGCAACGCGCCCCGCAGAGACAACGATGCTGGACGAACCGGAAGAGGCGGACATTGCGCTGATCGACGAGGGCGAGGTTTCCCTCGAGACGGAAGCGACGCCGCCGCCGGATCTTTCCCTGATCTTCCGTCCGGACAGCGAACATCCCCTGCCCGAAGACCGTGCGGAGCTTGCGCTCGGAAGTGACTATACGATCGGCGGCACGGTCTATTCCAATTATCCGCTGGACAGCGTGACCGTAACGATCTCGTGCTCCCATAACAATCAGAAACCGTATCCGTACAAGAAAACGGTTCATTTTTCGCAAAGCAAAGCCGGCGTCTATGATTTGACCGACGCCGCAACCGACGAAGGCGTGTCGCTCTCCTCGCTCGTTCATTTTTCCGAGCTGTTGGTCGGCGTGCAGACGCTGAAGATCACCGCGTCCGTCAAGGGCACGCGGCCGGTCGAGCTCGTACGCTGCACATTTTACGTGCTCGGAGAGGAATGGGAAACGATCACAAAGGACAAATTCCCGGATTCCTATCCGGAAGCGCTGAAATTCTTCGGTTCGGATGAGCGGTTCCTGTATCGGTATCAATGGGTCAACGGCCGCTATACCGTCGCCGATCCCGCGTGGGAAAAGACTTATATCACCGAGATCCCCGGATATCCGGACAATACACCGTGGCTTGTGCATATCGACGCCGTACCGTATATGGAGAAGGCGTTCGACTATCTTGAAACGACCTATATCCGCGTGCACGGCACGAACGGCGATACCGGCGTGATCAAGGCGATCTCGCTGATCACGGAGTACAACGGCTGCTACGTCTCGCGGTTCACGTCGAGCTTAAAGGCGGTCAGCCACCACACGTTCGGCACGGCGGTCGATCTGAACGCATCGATGGAGCCGAATAAGAACAATGAAAAGAACCATGCCGTGATCGACGACGACGTCAAGGGGCATCTCGTTTACAACGGCATTCTCATGGAAGACGGCGTGCGCTATTACGATTTTACCTATGACGGCAAGTATAAGCTCGATCCGAACGGCGTTCCGGAGACCTGCGTAAACTACCTGCTCTATGAGTTCGGCTTCTACCGTGCCGGCTTCGACTGGGCGCACTACTATAAGTCGACGAGCGACGCGATGCACTTCTGTCTCAGCGAATTTGTGACACACAAACACGACGAACAGACCTACGGGCTTCGGAAGGTGTATGAATATGTCGAGGACATGCCGGAAACAGTTTCTCCCGAGCCCTCCGCTTCCCCCGTTTTGAACCCGTAAACCGCGTTTCTTTCGGCGCAGGAGCAATTCCTGCGCCGCTTTTTGTTTTTGACCGATCCGTGAAGGAAAATCGACAAATTTGGGACCAATTTGTAACCCGAAAATGAATAATCGGATATTTTGAAAACACATTATAAAGAAACGTCGAAAACCGGCACAAGCCCGAAAAAGTGTGCTACGATACGCCTCACAGGAGGTGGATTGTATGACAATGCTGAAACGGTTTGCCGTTTTCGGTCTTGCGACAGCCTGTTTACTGTCCTCACCGATCATGCGGCAGGCTGCCGCGGAAGCGCGCCCCGTCCTTCGGTTTGAGGAGATGGAACAGGAGCCGAAAAAGGAAAACAAGGAGCTCATTGAGCAGATCCGTTCGACCTATGAAGCGGCAAAAAAGACAGCCCGCAAGAAATCGTTCAAGGGCAAATGCGGCTACTACGTCGGGCTGCAGCTTGTTTCGCTCGGCATCAACACGAAATATATCGGAAGCAACGGAAATCGCGCGTTCGACATCTATAAGGATAAAACGGAGACCTCAGGCGGTTATTCGGTCACAGCCTACCCTGCAAAGCAATACACGCTTTCGGAAGCGCTCGAAGCCATTCAGAAGGAGGATCGCCATGCGCGCAATATCCTCGTCGGCTTTGAAAAGGGCACCAGCAAGGCGGGCAAAAAATACGGGCATGTGATGTTCATTCACGGCATCGAAAACGGCATGGTCTACTTCTCCGACAGCTACGCCCAGACCGTCGACGGTGTAAAATACAAGGAAGGAGCGCCGATCGTCTGTTCAATCGAAACCTTCGCCGCCAAATACAAAAAATACAAGCTCGACGGCGTGATCCATTTCAGCTGATTCCTCAACAAAGGTACACAAATACATGCAACGAAAAAGCACCGGAAAATCCGGTGCTTTTCGTCAGTGATTCGGATCAGCCGTCGATGGTGCAGTACATGAAGTACTTGTAGCCCAGCGGATTCGAGAAGAAGCCGTGTACGTTCTTGCTGATCATGTAAGTATCCGTGTAGTAGTAGATCGGGCAGATGCAGCCGGTGGACATGAGGAGGTCCTCTGCGCGGTGCATGAGTTCATAACGGACGGTGTTGTCGGTGCAGTTCTTGATCGCCTTGATCAGAACGTCATAGGTCTCCGCCCAAGTACCGTTCTCGACCTTGACGTCATAGCCGAGATCGGTGAGATCCAGGTTGTAGCACGCGACGTCAGCATGGTTGCCCTTGCCGAACTGGACGTCGTTGTTGCCGGAGATTGTGGTCCACATGTCAAGGAAGCAGATCGGGTCATTGTAGTCCGCAACCCAGCCGTTACGCGCGATGGAGTAATCGCCGTTCTTACGGGTCTGGAGGAACGTTGCCCATTCCTGGTTCTCCATGTTCATCGTGATGCCGACCGCAGCAAGCTGTGCCTGCAGGTATTCGCCGATCGCCTTATGACCTTCGGAGGTGTTGTAGAGGTACGTCATACTCGGGAAGTTCGTGAACTTACCGTCTTCGAAGGTGTAGTACTTCTTCAGTACTTCAATTGCCTGATTGTAGTTGCTCTCGATCGCGGCGGTGTCAACATTGTAGTAGCCGTTGAAACCTTCGTTGTGACCGGCGGTCTTATAGAACTCGGTGCCGTCCGGGTTCGTCATGCCCATTGCGACAAAGGACGAAGCCGGAACCTGGCCGCCCTGTGCGATATCGTTGACGATGTAGTTGCGGTCGAACAGCAGGCTGATCGCATTGCGGATCTCTGCGCGCGCCATCTCCGCTTCTACGCCGGTGAGACCCAGCTCTGCAGGGAGAATGTCCTCGTTGATGTTCCAGCATACATAGTAAGTACCGATCTGACCTGCAACTTTGTATTCATCGGGATACTCCGCCTTGAGCGTTGCCATCTCGTTCGTCGGAACGTCGTCGATCAGCTGCCATGTGCCGTTCTTGAAGTTTGCGACCATGTTGTTGGAGTCGTCGGAGAGATAGAACTCGATCTTGCCCATGAGGATCTTGTCCGCATCAACATAGTTTGCGTTCTTTTCCAGCGTAATGACGCTGTTGTGCTCCCAGCCGGTCATGGTATACGCACCGTTGCAGATGTAGGTCGACGGATCGGTTGCCCAGCTCTCGTTCGCAACAACATCCTCACGAACCGGGAAATAGGTCGGGAACGCAAGCAGTTCATCCCAGTACGCGACTGCATTGTACAGCGTTACCTGAAGGGTCTTGGCGTCAAGCGCATGAACGTTCAGATTGCCCTCGTTGTATCCGTCGACAACCTCAAACATGTAGCCGTAGTCGGCGCCGAGATCTTCACTCGCTGCGCGCTTCCATGCAAATTCAAAGTCGTTTGCGGTAACGTCCTTGCCGTCGGACCACTTGAGACCGTCACGCAGCGTATACGTATAGGTCACGGTACCGTCAGCGTTTTCGACGCCCTTTACGAGTTCCTTCGCTGCATCCGGCACGATGACCAGTTTGCCGCTGTCATCCTGCGCCCACTTTGCGAGGCCGGAGAACAGGTGTGCAATCAAAGTCGCGCCGTCAACCGCGGAGTTCAGCGCCGGGTCGAGCGTGTCGGGTTCAGAGGCAAGACAGACTGCAATGCTGGTGCCTGCTGCAGCTTCCTGTTTGCCGCAGGCGGCCAGAGAGAGCGCCATTGTCAGAACCAAAAGCAGTGCAATGAGTTTCTTCATGTTGTAATTTCCTTCCCTTCCTTTTTTTTCAAAACGCACGGGGATGCCGTACATATTGAACGCTTATAATTCATTGACCCGGTGACAGGCGACAAAGTGCCCGGGCTTGACCTCGTTAAACGCCGGCATCGCTTCTGCGCAGCAAGGCGCGGCGTTGGGACAGCGCGTGCGGAACGGGCAACCGCTCGGCGCGTTCAACGGACTCGGAATGTCGCCGGAAAGAATGATACGCTTGTTTGCTTTCGCCACCTTCGGATCCGGCTGCGGAACCGCGGACATCAGCGAACGGGTATACGGATGCAGCGGCTGATCGTAGATCTCCGCCGCGTCCGCGAGCTCGACCATTTTGCCGAGATACATGACCGCGATACGGTCGCTGATGTGCCGGACGACCAGGATATCATGCGCGATGAACAGGTACGTCAGGTTCATCTTTTCCTGCAGCTCGACAAACATATTGATGACCTGCGCCTGAATGGACACGTCCAATGCGGATACCGGCTCGTCGCAGACGATAAACTCCGGATTCAGCGCAAGCGCACGCGCGATGCCGATGCGCTGACGCTGACCGCCGGAAAATTCATGCGCATAACGGGATGCATGCTCGCTGTTCAGGCCGACCTGGTCCATCAGATCCAGGA
>CAMNHT010000007.1 GCA_946539625.1 uncultured Clostridia bacterium
TGCGGCAGCTTCAGCACGTCGCACGTCAGGTTCCGCGTACCGAAAACGAGCTTTTCCAGTTCTTCTTCTTCCGCATCGCCCATAAACAGAAGCGTTTTTTCCTGATACAGAATTTTTGTGATCAGCGACTGCTCGTTGTCGCTTTCTCCGTCGAACGGAACGGGGGAGCCCCAGACCGTCAGATCAAGACCGCCGTACTGTAAGGAAACGTCCTGCGTCAAATATGAGACCTCGGCGTCGGTCTGTGCCAACGCGGCAAGCAATTGTGTATATTGCTTGGATTCTTTGTCATAGGAAGGCAAAATAATCCGGTCGATCGGAAGCGCTTTGATTATGGCGTCGGCGCCGCCGATGTGATCCTTATCGAAATGCGTCAGAATGAGAAGATCAAGCTTTTCGATCCCAAGCTTTTGCATGCGGGAAACGAGGTCTTTGCCGTCACCGTTTTCGCCGGTGTCGATCATGATCGCGGCGTCGGATGTGCGCACCAAAAGAGCATCCGCTTTTCCGACCGAGAAAGCGTAAATATCCAGTTTTTTTGCATCCCGAGATTCCGCCGGGGCGCAGGCGCATCCGAGCAGGAACAGCAGAATCAGCAAGAGTATCAATGATCGTTTCATATAAAACAGTATATCCGATAATCCCTCTGTTGACAAGAGCAAAATATGTGTTATAATAGAGAAACGAACAAATGTTCGCATAAGGAAGAAACATGAAGGTATATGTCGGCGTTGAGAGCTATACGGACGAAAACGGGCACACGAGCCCGCGCATCGTCTGCTGGAGTGACGGCCGCCGCTTCGAGATCCAGAAGATCCTGGACGAGCGGCTCGCCGTCTGTATCGGCGCGGGCGGACGGGGCATGCGGTATACGTGCCTGATCAACGGCAGAAAGCGCTTTCTGTTCTTGGAGGGATCCCGCTGGTTTGTAGACGCTGTGAAAAATTAATCGGAAACAGTAGCAACCTTGATAAAACTGTGATATAATCACATCATCATAAAAAACGGAGGTTCATATGGAACAGGAATACAGTGTGGAAAACGCGAAAAAATACATCAAGCAGCGCTTTATAGAGCAGGGCGATTTTCTGATCCTGAAAGAGGAAGTCTTTGACAGCATGCTGGATCGGATCGTCGAGCTTGACGATGCGTTCATGGAGGAGACCGGTGTAAACGACGGCGAAGTCTATGACGACGAAAAAGCGTTTGAATATCTTTTCGCGGAGATGCAGAAATCGTTCGAGGAGCAGAAGATGTACTGCATGCGCTTCGTGGAGGACTACATGGACTACAGCGAGGCGTATCTCGACAGCATCGGCGCGATCGAATGGGATTAAAATGAGGATCCGGCATTGAAGGTACTCTTTATCGGCAACAGTCATACCTATTTCAATGACATGCCGCATTTGTTTGCCTGCATGTGCGAAGCATTGACCGGCGAACAGACGGAGGTCACAATGCTTGCATTTTCCAATCGCAAGCTGGATTGGCATTGCGAGGAGTACTTTTCCGTGCGTTTTGCGCTTCTGTACGGACGCTATGATTACTGTGTGATCCAGCAGTTCGGACATCCGATCCCGCCGATCGAGGAAACGGAACCGTCGGTCGAAAAGCTGGTTCATCTATGCAAAAGCGTCGGAACGAAGCCGGTTCTGTATATGACATGGGCAAAAAAGAACGAACCGGAGAATGCAGGACTTATCAGCGATATCTACCGCACGCTTTCGATGCGGCATCATACGCTTCTTGCACCGATCGGGGAAACGTTCGAAGCCCTGCGAACAGAGCATCCGGAGATCGATCTTTATTGGTTTGACGGTTCGCACGCTTCGCCGTACGGGGATTACCTGATTGCGGCGACGTTCGCGTCGCTGCTGACCGGACAAGCCGATCTTTCGACGCTTCCGGATGAAGTCATTGATTTCCGTGTACGGTTTGCGAAGGAAAAAATGCCGTCGGCAATCGAGGACCCGAATGAGGTTCTCCGGCCCGCGGACCCGACTGTCACGACAATTCTGCGCGAATACGCGTCACGCGCGGCACGGAGCGAAAACGCATGAGGACGGATGGCTTGCATCACAAAACGGAGTCGATCTTTTCCGTCGATACGAAGCATGTCGGCGCTTTGGACGGCGTGCGCGCGCTCGGCGTACTCTGCGTGCTGTGGTTTCACTTCTGGCAGCAGACGTGGCTGATGCCGACGTATGCAACGCCGTTTCTTTCCTGGGCAGGCGTTTCGAGGATCAATCCGGACGTGCTGCGGCGTGTCGGATATCTTTGCGTGGATCTGATGCTGTTGCTGTCGGCATTCGTTCTGTATCTGCCGTACGCAAGGCGTACGTTCTGCGGCACACCGGTCGACCCGGTCCGGGTGTTTTTCAAGAAGCGTTTTGCGCGGATTGTGCCGAGCTATCTGTTCGCCGTTGTCGTGATGTTTGCCGTCGCCATGGCACAGGGCGTGTACAAAGGCAGAGCGCCGTTCGCGATAAAGGATCTTCTGACGCATCTGACGTTTACACAGATGCTGTTCAGCGACACGTATCTGTTCACGGGAATCACGGCGGTTATGTGGACAGTGTGCATCGAAGTCGCGTTTTATCTGGTCTTTCCGCTGCTTGCAAAGGCGTTTTCGATCAGACCGCTTCTGACTTATGCGATCATGGTGCTGTTCGGTGTCTGGTTTACAATCGGCATATCTCCGGTGTTCGGGGAACCGCGGATCATGGTCAACCGTTTTCTGACGTTTCTGCCTGTTTTCGCAAACGGCATGATGGCGGCATATCTTTATGTCCGGTATGCGGAGCGTGTCAGACGCAAGGCGATCCCGTCCATCCTCGGCACGATCGCAGCGGCGGCTGCCCTGTATCTGATCTTCCGTCTGTTCCGGTCCTGCGCGGCGGCGGGAGACGCTTCGCATCAGCAGGTATGGCAGATGCAAAACAGAATGTTTCTGTCACTTGCGTTTACGGTGTTTTTGCTCGGCGCTTCGATTTCAATGAAGCCGGTCAGAAAGATCCTTGACAATCGCGTTCTGTCTGCGATCGCGGCGGTATCTTATAATCTATATCTGTGGCATCAATGGCTGATCGTGAAGCTCTGTTCTTCGTTCGGCGCAAAGAGCGGCGCGGATATCGCAAACGGCGGGGCCGGCATGCAATGGACGATAACGATCATGGGACTTGTGATCGCGTTTATCGTCGCCGCACTTATTACGTACGGAATAGAAAAGCCCATATCAAGGCTGATTTTGAATACAGGAAGGGAGAGCTGAAAAATGCATTATACGATGAAAGTCAATAACGTCTGCTCATCAAAAGTCGATTTTGATCTGGTAGACGGAAAGGTACACAATGTCGTGTTCACAGGCGGCTGCAACGGGAATCTGAAAGCGATCGGCAAGCTCGTTGAGGGAATGGAAAAAGACAGATTGGTGCAGATTCTGAAAGGCAACACCTGCGGATCGAGCAGAACCTCCTGTGCGGATCAGCTTGCGCTTGCCGTGGAAAGGGCGGCGGAAAACGCATGATGCGATTCGGATACGACATCGGCGGAACCAATATAGCCGCCGGCATCATTGACGAGCAGGATCGGCTGATTGCAAAGGATTCCGTAAAGTTTCCGCGCGGAGAAGGCGTCGGGGCAGTGATCGCGGCGTGCGCCGGTTTGTACCGCACGCTTCTTGCACAGGCATCGGTTGCCGAAAGCGAGATCAAAGGCGTCGGTGTCGCGGTTCCGGGCAGTGTTTCGCCGCAGGATGGAATCGTGATCGATGCGCACAATCTCGGATTTCATCATACGCCGCTTGCGGCTTTGCTTTCCGAAACGCTGAATAAGCCTGTCGAGCTTATGAATGACGCGGATGCGGCAACGCTTGCAGAGCATCGGGTCGGCGCGCTTTCCGGCACGAAAACATCCATGCTGATCACCATCGGAACGGGTATCGGCGGCGGCTTGATCGTGAACGGCGAGCTGTTCCGCGGCGGACGCGGAAACGGTACGGAACCGGGTCATATGGTGCTCCGTAACGGCGGACGTCAGTGCTCCTGCGGCGTCAAAGGCTGTGCCGAGACCTATTGCTCCGCAACGCGCCTCTGCAAGGACGGCACTGCATTCGGAAAAGCAACGGCAAAAGAAGTGATCGAGGCCGCAAAGGAAGGCAGCGAACAGGCGATCGAGCTGTTTCGCGCGTATATCGACGATTTCGGCAGCTATATTGCTTCAATCGTCAATCTGCTTGATCCGGAACGCATCGCCATCGGCGGCGGCGTCAGCGGCGCGGGAAGCTTTCTGTTAGAGCCGCTGCGTGCAGACGTGGAGAGGAAATGCTTCTTTGAGACGTGCCCCGAAATCGTGGTTGCCTCTGCGGGAAATGACGCGGGGATCATCGGCGCAGGGCTGATCGTTTCCTGAAGAATAAACGGAAAAGGCGGTCGGAGTTGATCCGACCGCCTTTTGCTGTAAGAATTCAGATCGTGATTCCGCCGTCACAGCAAAGGACCTGCCCGGTGATAAAACGCGCGTTGGCAAGAAAGAATACGGCTTCCGCAACGTCCTCCGGTGTACCGAGCCTGTTCAGAGGCGTATCCAGGCGGAACGCTTCAAGGTCGGCGGGGGAAAGATGCGCGTTCATCGCGGTGGGAATCAGCCCCGGCGCAACGGCATTGACGGTCACATCGGACGGCGCAAGCTCCTTTGCAAGCGCCTTCGTAAACCCGATCACCGCGGACTTTGATGCGGAATACAAAACCTCGCAGGATGCGCCGGCAACGCCCCACATTGACGAGAGATTGACGATCGCGCCGTGATTCTGCCGAAGTTCATCAACGAGAAGCCGTGTAAGGCGCATCATGGTGCGAACGTTCGTATCGAAGATCAGATCGTATTCTTCATCCGTCGTATCCGTAAAGAGCTTTTGCGGAAGCGCGACCCCGGCGCAGTTTACGAGAACGGAAACCGTGCCGAATCGCTTATGGATCTCGGAAACAAGATCCTGCGTTTCGATCCGGTCGGTCAGATCGCAGTGAATACACAGGTGATCCGTCCCGAGGGGAAACGCCGCTGCGGTATGCTCGGCGGACTCTTTGTTGTTCCGATACTGCAGCACGACGGCAAAGCCGGATTCCGCAAACCGTTTTGCGATCGCCGAACCGATCCCGCCGGACGCGCCGGTGATCAAAGCAATGTTTTTCATGCGCCCTCCGTAAAACGTACGGTTGATATCATAGAATCAAAAGCGGAAATATAATCGTCGCTGTCACGGTTCAGCAGCGTAAACAGATACGTCCGGTCGGCGTTGACGGCATAGATGATCAGATCGTGCACTCCCTGATCAACGGATACTTTGCAGGCGATCCTGCGGGCATCGTATCCGCCGACGTGCTGCTGTTCAAACCGAACGACTTTCAACGATTCATATCCACACAGCGCTTTCAGCGATTCCTCGTATTCCTCTTCCGTAAAGCTGTCAAAATACCAGTTCCGTTCTGTCGCCGAAAACGTGACAGAGCTTGAAAGCAGCGGATCGCCATACGGCGCGAAGCAAATAACCGAGGAATCCGCAACCGGTTCAAACGGCTCCGGTAAAGCTGCGGAAAAGTAATCGCCGTGATATACGTTCTGCGAAAGCTTTGCACATCCCAAAAGCAGGATGGGGCAGAGGAGGCAGAGGATCACCCGTCTCATGGATTCTCCTCCCGCACGCCGAGGATCTCACCGACGTACATTGTGTGCGGATCGCCGTCGGCGTAATACCGTGACAGAAGCGTCTGATCCTCCAGCAAATGCTCATCCAGATCCGTGCGGAACAGGATCCTGCATTCGATATGAAACCGACAACCGGCAAAACCGTCCTGCCCGCCGTATGCGGCAGGAGACAGCGAAGCATGCAGCGCGGACATTTTATCCGTATCGCGGCCGGATTTGGTGCCGCAGAAAGCAAGTTCGTTTTTCATCGTACCCGATTTCGGTACGCTGACTGTAAACGTCGAAGCACGGTCAAGAAGCGCGTGTGTATATCTGCTTTGCCGCACATAAACAGAGAAGGTCTGTTTGTTCCAGAGAATGCCGAACTGTCCCCAACCGATCGTCATGGGATTGCCGTCCGCCATCAGAAAAGCGCCGTGTTTCAGCTGCTCATTCGTTTCCTTCATCCAATCCATGATAGCTACCTCCGGATATGATACAACATTATAAAGGAAATGAAAGGAAAAATCCAGTACAAAAAAAGAAGCCGCAAGGCTTCTTAATGTCGTTATGCATCGTCGTGCATAAAGGTCGTTTTTCGGACGTTATGCTGAAACAGCATGATGATCCCCCAGATTCCGCCGAGACCGACAAGAATGTAGAGAATGATCGAAATGACCGATCCGGCTCCGAAGATCCAGGTTACGAGATTGAAATTGAAAAGACCGACAAGCAGCCAATTCAACGCACCGACGATCATCAGGATCAAGGCAACGATATTCATGAAATCACTCCTTTCACACCGATAGTATGGATGCGATCAAAAGATTTCATGCTCCTTTTTTTCTGGAAATATTTCGATTTCAAACCGATCAAAAAAGATCGGTTCCATGAAGTCGCTTTGTTTGAACATCGTATGGGAGAATTGGTCGAGCTCGCGGACGTGTTTATTGAGAATGACAGGCCTCGCAAGGTCGAGCGCCTGACAGAGCTCGTGCAGGACCGGCATCCATCCTTCTATATCAGAGGGCCGTGCGAGAGCGAACTCCCGCACGACCTCTGTTTTGATTTTTTGATGCTGAATTGTCTTTGCCCAGATACGCATGGTCAAGGATTATGCCTTTTTCGCAAACCAGCCGTAGAACTCGCAGCAGCCGGTATCGCTGTAGGAACCCACAAAGTTGCCGTATACGTTGTACTTTGCGCCGACGTTCTCACCGGGCGTCCACTTATCGCTGAGATTATGGACGTATACGGTTTCGTTCGTCTTGTTCATGGACATCTTGACGATCGTATCGCCGTCGATGGTGATGACTTCCACGACGGTTGCCGTAATGCGGAAGCCGTAATCATTGGAAGCGTACTGCGTCTGATTTGCAAGCAGAACGTCGAGCGTGATCTTGGATGGAATCTCAAGGTAGCTGTGCCTGCTGTTGTAGTACTTCAGGAACGCTTCCTTGTCCGCAAAGCCCTTGGTGACCGTGAACTTCACGGAGCCGCTTTCCGCGCCTTCTTTTTCCGCGTTCAGCGTGATGGCGGACATGCCGTAGAAGGATTCCTCCGTCGTGATCTGGAAGGAGAAGTTGCCTTCGGCGTCAACAGCAACGCTGCCGCACAGAACATTGGTTGCGTTATCGCTTGTCGCCGTCAGCGTCGCGCCGGGAAGCGTCGTGCCGGTTACGGTCAGCTTGCCGCTCTTATCCGCACGCAGCGCGGAGCCTTCGGATCGGACTTCAAGCTTCATCGGTTCGGGAATGAACTTATAGGCGTGCACCTGGACTTCCTTCGTATCGCCGACGCAGTTATTCTTCGTTGCGGTGATCGTAATGGTATCGACGGTATCCTCGGTTGCCGTATCGGCGAATTTGTAATCATACATGAACTTGCCGCCGACATAAACGACTTGTACGACGCCGTTGATCGAAACTTCCGCGGTGGGATCGCTTACAACGCCCTGCAGCGAAACAATATTGCTCTCAGGCGCCATGAAAGGCTCGTCGCCTTCGGGGATCGGCTCAGTTACGGTGATCTCGAGTTTCGGGAACGTACGCGTAAACGTCGGACAGTTCACCTGATAAGAAGAACCGTCGCTGCCCGTGATCGTGATCTCGGGCTGGAATACGACCGTGGGATCTTCCAGCGGCGTGTTCGGATAGAAGACCTCAACCGGGATCTTCACCTTACGGGTAAGGTCCTTCGCTTCGCTGTTCGTGAACGTATAATCGGGCTGATTCGGGAAATTGATCGTAACGGTCGAGTTGGCGGGGATGACAACGGTGATCGCAATAACATCGTTTCCCTTTTCATCGATCATTTCCTGCAGCTGTGCCGTTTTTGCGTCCAGAGCGGGTGCTTCGGTGGTCGCAGGCTCCGCAGGCGTGTTGTCCTGCTCGCCCGGCTGTGTGCTCGTCTGTTCCGCTTCCGGGGTCCTGTCGGGAGACTTGCCGCAGTTCAGCTGATTCTTGAGAAGCATATAACCGCCGAGCACAAGAATACCGACGATCACGACAATGATCGCGATCAGCAGAACGGTGAACATGGTATTATTCTTCTTTTTACTCTGCTTACGCTTCGGCGGAGTGGGCTCATACTCAAAGGCGTCGTCTTCATCGTCGAGCGCTTCTTCGTCGTTATAGATGCTCTCGGGTTCGTCCTCGGATTCTTCGGTCTCCGAAGATTCTTCTTTCTCTTCTTCGTCGTCGATGTCATTCGGTTCCGGTCTCATGCGGGAACGTGAGGGAGACCAGATGGGAACCGGCGTTTCTTCCTCCTGCACCGGAGCGGCCTTTGCCGGCTCAACGATTTCTTCAACAACTTCTTTCGCATCTTCTGCTTCGTCGACCGGATCGGCTGTTTCCTTTACGGGCGCGTGAACCGGCTCCGACTGCTCGGCGGCCATCCAGGAAGGACGGCTGAACCGTTTGGTCGGCTGCGGCTCCTCTTCAATCGGCTTGGGCGCGGCGTCTTCTTTCAGACTTGCGGCGCAGACCTTGCAGAATGTTGCATGATCGGGATTATATGCTCCGCACTCTTTGCAAATCATATATATACCTCCTACATTAATTCGGGATTTACTGATTTCTATTATAGCATAAAATTTCACAGAGAAGTGACGAATATGTAAACAATTTACGATTTGCATGTTTTTTTTACTTGCTTGTGGTATAAATGGTTACGAATCCGGACCTTTCGGAATACTATAACAGTATCAGGATATGAAACGGAAGGAATCAGAATGATCTATTTCGATAACAGCGCAACGACGCAAACGCTGCCCGAAGCCGCAGAGCGCGCGTGCCTGGCAATGACAAATGAATACTACAATCCCGCGGCGGCATACGGCGCTGCTTTTTCGGTAGAAAAGACGGTTGCGCAGGCAAGAAGCTTCGCGTCATCCATGCTCGGCGCATCGTCGGCAGAACTTATCTATACATCCGGCGGAACGGAATCCAACAACGCTGCCGTGTTCGGTACGCTGCGCGGCGTGCGCGGGAAATCGACCGTTGTAACCACGGCAGTCGAGCATCCTTCCGTGTTCGAAACCGTCAATATCGCGGCAAAGCTGTTTGACGCGGAAGTCCTTTACGCGCCGCTGTGCCCGGACGGAACGGTTGACGTCGACCGTCTTGCGGAGGTTCTGTCGCCCGAAACGTCTCTTGTCAGTATCATGCATGTCAATAACGAGCTCGGGAGCGTAAACGATCTCGATCGGATCGCCGCAAAAGTGCGCGCACTCTCGCCGAACGCGATCATCCATTCGGACGGCGTGCAGGCGTTCATGAAGATCCGTACGGGAAAGCTTCCGGTCGATCTGTATTCCGTTTCGGCGCACAAACTGCACGCACCGAAGGGCGTCGGCTTTTTATATGTAAGGAACGGCATACGGTTTGCCGGAGGTCAGATCGGCGGCGGTCAAGAAAGAAATCTCCGCAGCGGAACGACAAATGTGCCCGGCATTCTCGGCTTTGATACGGCGCTGCGCACGTACCATGCAAACGAAGCGGCGTGGCACGCGCAGATGCTGCGAGTCAAAACACGGTTGTACCGCAATCTTTCAACGCTTCCGGACGTGGTATTGAACGGACCGTCCTTGGATACCGGTGCGCCGCATATCCTGAACCTTTCATTCCTCGGTGTGCGGGGAGAGGTTCTGATGCATGCGTTGGAACGCTGCGGCGTTCTTGTATCGACCGGATCCGCATGTTCGTCAAAAAAGCAGGGCAAAAACCGCATTCTGAACGCGGTCGGCATCACAGGCGCAAGGCAGGAGGGCGCGATCCGTTTCAGCTTCAGCCCGTTCAATACGGAGGAGGAAGCGGACGCTGCCGCAAACGCGATCGAAGGACAGCTTCGTATTTTACGCAGATATCAAAGGAGATAGGCATGGAAAGGGTTATTCTTGTACGATATGCGGAGATCCACCTCAAGGGATTGAATCGTCCGTTCTTTGAACGTCTTTTGGTTACGAGGATCAAGCAGGCGCTGAATCCCGTGCAAGCGTCGGTCGAGCGCGAACAGGGCCGTATTTTCATTTACGGGATCCCTGAGGAGCGGATCTCCGACTGCACGGACAGGCTTTGCCGCGTATTCGGCATTCATTCCGTCAGCGTAGCGTGCTGTGTGGAGAAATCATGGGAAACGATCAAAGAAGCTGCGATCGGCGAAGTGCGTTCAGCAGCGGAAGCGGCGGAAAGCCTGACGTTCAAATGCTTTGCGCGCCGGTCGGACAAGCGTTTTCCGATGACGTCCGAACAGATCTGCAAAGAACTCGGGCACGAGCTTTTGGAAGCGTATCCGAATCTGAAAGTGGATGTACATCATCCGAAGCTTTCGGTCACGGTGGAGATCCGGCAAAACAGCGCGTTTATCTTTACGGGCGAGATCCTCGGCGCAGGCGGTATGCCCGTCGGTTCCAACGGAAAGGCAATGCTCCTCATTTCCGGCGGCATCGACAGCCCCGTTGCCGGATATATGATCGCAAAAAGAGGCGTCATGCTGGACGCGGTGCATTTTTACAGCTATCCTTATACGAGCGAGCGCGCCAGGGATAAGGTCATAGAGCTTACGAAGATCGTATCGCGCTATGCGGGCAGGATCCATCTGTATCTTGTGCCGTTTACGGAGATCCAGATGACGATCTACGACCGATGCCCTTCTACCGAAACGACGGTTCTGATGCGCCGCCTGATGATGAAAATCGCGGAGCGCATTGCAAAGAGCACCGAATCGCAGGCACTGATCACCGGCGAGTCGATCGGACAGGTCGCAAGTCAGACGATCGAATCGCTTTGCGTCACGGACGATGCGGTCAGCATGCCCGTGTTCCGCCCGCTGATCGGGTTTGATAAAGAAGAGATCGTTGAAAAGGCGGAGAAGATCGGCACGTTCGAGACTTCGATCCTGCCGTACGAAGATTGCTGCACGGTATTCGTGCCGAAGCATCCCGTCACAAAACCGAAGCTTGACAAGCTCAGAGAAAGCGAAGCGCTTGTGGACTTCGAGCCGATGATACAAAAAGCGATATCCGAGACGGAATGCATGGATATCGGCTGACAGGAACAGAAAGGAGATGCTTTTATGAAAACGCTGTTTCGATTGATCGGGATTATTGTCGTAGTGGTCGTGCTGGCATGCGCACTGCTCTATTTTATGAATGAAAAGGGTATTCTGAAGGGACCGATTTCGGACTGGGTCACCGATGTAACGAACGATATCCTGCATATTTTCGGCTCTACAAAAGATATGGTAGATGATATGAGCAGTTCGGAAAACCCTGTTACGGATTCGATCAATATTCCGTAAAAAAGTATTTTTCACTTGACAAACGCAGAACCGGATGCTAATATAGCATTCGGTTCCGATATCTGGGTGTAGCGCAGTTTGGTAGCGTGCTTGAATGGGGTTCAAGAGGCCGGAAGTTCAAATCTTCTCACCCAGACCAAAGCCCTCGAAAAATTCGTTTTTCGGGGGTTTTTCTTATGCTTGCGGTCTTCAGGCGAAATATGCGGATCGCCGGGCACATATGCGGCGGTTTTGGCTTTTCCCGGGTGAAAATAAGAATTATATGATTTTTCTTGCATAAAACAGTAGATTCATTTGACGATTCGTGTTACAATACAAAAAAATGAATCGGAGGCATATATGGAACGAACTGTTGCTTGGAACACCTACAACAAGACCGAACTTAAAAAGCTCGAAACCGTTTCAAAGGAATATCGCGCCTTTTTGGACGCGGGCAAGACCGAACGGGAATGCGTGATCGGCGCGATCGAACGCGCAAAAGCGGCCGGCTATCGTGATCTCAAGGAAATCATCGCGCAAAACGGTAAGCTCAATGCGGGCGACCGGGTCTATGCGGACTGCATGGGAAAGGCCATCATGTTGTTTATCATCGGTAAAAAACCGATGGAAAAAGGCTTTAACATCATCGGCGCGCATATCGACTCTCCGCGCATGGACCTGAAGCAGAATCCGCTGTACGAGGATTCGGGCCTTGCGTATCTCGATACGCATTACTACGGCGGCATCAAGAAGTACCAGTGGGTCACGATCCCGCTTGCACTGCACGGCGTCGTTGCGAAAAAGGACGGAACGGTCGTGAATGTGGTGATCGGCGAGGACGAGAGCGATCCCGTCGTCGGCATCTCCGACCTGCTGATCCATCTTTCCGCAGAACAGCTCCAGAAGAAAGCATCCGAAGCGATCGGAGGAGAGGACCTGAACGTCATCATCGGCGGGATGCCGCTGAAGGATGAGGAAAAGGAACCCGTCAAGGCGAATATGCTGAAGATCCTCAAGGACAAATACGGCATCGAGGAAGAAGATTTCCTTTCCGCCGAGATCGAAGTCGTTCCGGCAGGCAAATGCCGTGAGCTCGGTCTGGACCGCAGCATGATCATCGGTTACGGACACGACGACCGCGTCTGCGCGTTTGCGCAGATCAAGGCGATGCTCGACGTTCGGAATACACCCGATGCAACCTGCTGCTGCATCCTTGCGGACAAGGAAGAGATCGGTTCCGTCGGCGCGACCGGCATGCACGCGAAGTACTTTGAAAACACCGTTGCGGAAGTCATGAATCTCATCGGCGAGTATTCCGAGCTGAAACTGCGCCGCGCGCTGTCGAACGCGCACATGCTGTCCTGCGACGTCAGCGCGGGCTTCGACCCGAATTTTGCAGGCGTATTTGAGAAAAAGAACAGCGCGTTCCTCGGACAGGGTGTCTGCTTCAACAAGTACACCGGCGCACGCGGCAAGAGCGGTTCCAACGACGCAAACGCGGAGTATATGGCAAAGCTCCGCAAATGGATGGACGACGCAAAGGTGCGTTATCAGACGGCGGAGCTCGGCAAGGTCGACGCGGGCGGCGGCGGAACGATCGCGTATATCTGCGCGGAATACGGCATGGAAGTGATCGACAGCGGCGTTGCCGTTCTGTCCATGCATGCGCCCTGGGAAATCATTTCCAAAGCGGATCTCTATGAAGCGTTCAAGGCATACCGCGCGTTCCTTCTGAAAGCCGAATAAATCGTGACTGAATGAACGGGGGAGAGATCTCCCGTTTTTTTCATGGACAAAACGCAAAAAAAGATGTATACTGTGATACAAGGAGAAATGTATGCGTCATAAAATTCATTTTATCATAGTACTTCTTGCCGTTCTTTTTCTGACCGCCGGATGCAGGGACGGACAAACGACAAATACCGGATCGGGCGCAGCGGAGGATTCCGTCGTTTCCGGTTCGTCGGTTTCGTCTTTCGTTCCGGAAAGTGATGTTTCCGCGGAAGCAACGCCGGGAGAGGAACAGGTTGCCGTCGTTGTGATCGAAACGCCCGCTCCTACGCCGGCGCCCACGGCAACGCCGACGCCGGAACCGACGCCGACGCCGGAACCGAATCCGTACGCGGGCGTATGGACGATCGAGGACATGCCGTTTTCCCTTACGCTCAGAAACGACGGAACGTACGTCGTCGCGTCGGAGGATGAAGAACATACCGGAACGTTTACGTCGGATCAGACCGGCGTGGAATTGCATGTCGATGAGGAACACGTTGTCAAGCTGACGTATTATTCCAAGATGGACGTCATGAAAGCCGATGATTTCAAGCTGATCCGTGACGACCTGATCTTGTATACCGAACACAGCAGCGTTCCGGTGACGTTCCTTGCCGAAAACGATGATCTGAGCGTTTCTGTGCGCGGCGCTGTCGTGGAAGCGACGGCAAAGGACGGCAGACAACTGCAGCAATACTGCTTCACATTGAAAGGTCTTACGCCGCCCGAAAACTCGCGCGATTGGTTTGACGTCAGCGAGTCGGGCGAGCCGACGGAGATTCTGCGCGTATTCAAATACGACGGTGATTATACGCTCCACACGCGCGACGCGGAGGGCAAAGCGTATCAACCGATCGACGTGACCGTCGTTTCCGGCTTCCGTTACCCGATCCGCGCGGAGGGAGTCGACTACGTGCGCACTTCGGTCCGATCCCTTCTGGCAAACGAGAACGTAACGATCGACGACATGAATCGCGTGATCAGCCGGGATATCGTCGCGGCGGGACTTTATACCCGCGCAGGCGCCGTTACCTCAGGCGTTTCGCTGATTTCACATATGGCGGACTACGGATTATCCATTGTCTATCAGGGACACGGCGCATATCAGGCGGCGAGGGATTGGGGCGTCAATCCGGAATGGGGATCCAAGCTGGACAACCCGACTTCGGATGCGAACGGCACATACTATTATACCGGTATGCAATGCGTTGCGAGCATCGTCTGGGCATATAAACAAGCGGGACTGAATCTTGTTTCGGAAGTCAATTCGGCGATCGGTACGCTCGGCGAACGCGAGCATTCGCGTGACAACAAGATCAGCTATGACCGCGCGGAGTCCGGTGACATCATCAAAACAGGCACGGGACATTATCAGATGGTTGTCGATCGTCTCGACAGGAACGGAGACGGCACGGACGACGCCTATCTCACATACGAAATGTGCGCGCCGGATCTGACGTTCCTGATTCTGACGTTCAAAACGGTTCGCGGGAGGGACTTCTTCTCGATGGATGCCTTCTTTGACAATACGGGACGAAATACAAAAAAAGCAGAATACTGGAAGGATACGTTCCGTATTCCGTTTGATGAACTGCCGGAGTACCTGCAGGAGGCACAGCAGACGGAAGAGACCGATCGTCATTTTAATCAGTTACTTACGGAACTCGGATTTGAGAGGTAACCGATGCGCAGTCGTATTCGAAAATTGCTGACCATCCTGATCCTGGCTGCGGTGTCGGTCTCGTTTGTGCTGCCGCAAAACACCTACGGCGAGAATGTTTCCGCGGAAAACCTTTCCCGTCAATGCAGGTATACCGGTGATTTCACCGTTCACACAGAGAGACTGACCGACGCGGATTTTGATTCGGCGCAGCGTATCAACAAGGGCAGGACGCTGTCGATCCAATGGGACGATTCCGTTCCGGTGGCTTCCGTATTCATCTCATTTTACTACGAGCCGGTTGCATATACGGTCATGCAGTCCGACGGCTCGGGACAGCTGCTTTCGGAGGAGCCGGGCGTTCTTTTGTACAACAATCTGATCGAAACACTTCCGGAAACGCGAAAGGTTTCGATCCGTGCGGATGCCGACAACTGCGCGCTCTGTTCATTGTATGCCTACGGCAGGGGCGAAGTATCGGATTATCACGCATTTGCGCCGAGCACGGATAAGGCGGATTATATGACGTTTGCCATGCATCCGGACGATGACGTCCTGTTCCTGGGCGCAGTCTATCCGCTGTATGATGCCGACCGCGGACTGACCGGCGTATCAATGATCATGAGCACGAAGCTTCCGGAAAAGCTGCAGCGTCAGCGCCGGCAGGAGGACTTGAACAGCTCGTGGATACTCGGTATCAAAACACAGCCGGTATTCGGCGGGTTCCCGGATATCCCGCAGGATTACTACGATAAGTTTCATCATACGTTTACGACAGACGATGTGACAAGGTATGCCGTCACACAGATCCGCAGGTATCGTCCGGAAGTCGTGGTCACGCAGGATCTGAACGGAGAATACGGTCATTGGCAGCATAAAGTGCTTTCCGAGGGCATACTGGCTGCCGTTCCGCTTGCGGCGGATCCCGACTATCAGCCGAAGGGGTATCCCGCGTCCGAACCGTGGGAAGTCAAGAAACTGTATATCCATCTGTATGCGGAGAACAAGCTCACGCTGGACGTCGATCGCCCGATTGAAGCGCTGAACGGAAAAACTGCGTTCGAGGCTGCGACGGAGGCGTTTCTGTGCCATGCGTCGCAGACAAAAAAGGACAATCACCACGTATCGAAAACGGAATACAGCATCGCCGAATTCGGACTTGCTTATACGACAGTCGGCGAGGATACGCCGGGCGTGAACGACATGTTTGAGCATATTGATCCTTTTCTTCTTTCCGTAACACCGACGCCGGAGCCCACGCCGGAACCGACACCGGAGCCTACGCCGACGGCGGAGCCGACCGAGGCGCCGACACAGCCGCCCGCAGTGCAATCGGAGCCGCCGACAACCGAGCTTACCGTCATTGAATCGGAGACGCAGGCGCCATTCACGCCGGAACCGGCCGAAGAGGCAACGCCGCTTCCGACGGAACCGCCCCAAACGGAAGGACCGGAATTACAGACCGGCACGCTCCTCCTGATCGGAGGAGGACTTGTGCTGCTGCTCGTACTGCTGCTGATCCTGCTGATGATCGTTCGCAAAAGGAGATGATTCTGTGAAACGTTGTACTCTGATTTGCTGTCTGCTTCTTGCGATGCTGCTCGGATGCCGGGAACAGCCGGCACAAACCGAATCGCCGTTTGCCGACGCGACGCCTGTATCGTCGTCGCTGTCAGATGCTTCATACGCTGAAGAACCGGCGGAGGACGTTGTCACGGTTCCGAAAACCGAATGGATCGTTACGCAGGAAGAGGGCATGCCGGACCTTGAAACGCTGCGCGGAATGCAGTCGCTGCGATTGCTGGATCTGACGGCGCTCCCGTATACGCCGTATTCCGAGATCGAACAGATCGCGCAAATACTGCCGGACTGCCGGATCATATGGAATCAGATGCTGTCGGACGGCGTGTTTCGCAGCGATTCCGAAGAATTGACACTGCCGCATGCATCCGAGGAAGACGTCAGCCTTTTGAATGCGTTTGCGCATTTGCGCACGGTCGATGCGTCGGGCAGCACCGCATATGAGGCGCTTGCGGCGTTCCGCGGATCGCATCCCGACGTCACGGTGCATTATTCGCTTTTGCTCGGCGATCGTTCGATCGACGAAATGAGTGAGGAGCTGATTGTTCCATCGAACGCAAATGCGGAGGAACTGACGAAGATCCTGCATGCCTTTCCGAATCTGAAGACCGTCGATCTGCGCGAAAGCAGCTGGAGCGATGCGACGGTCGACACATTCCTGCAGGCGTTTCCGAATCTGACGGCACGTCGGTACATTGCTGTCGGAACGGCGCGGTTTGACTCCGAAACCGAGCTTCTTGACCTGCGGACGCTTTCCGGACTTTCGTCAGACGAACTGATGAAACGGCTCCCCGCATTTCATCATCTCCGCACGGCAGCGCTTCCCGCCGACATGGACGCCGACGATACAAACGCGTTGGCGGCGGCGTTTCCGGATGTGCTTTTCGTCGGACCGGTCACCGCTTTCGGGCAAACCTTTGACGGAGGGACGGAGGAGATCGACCTTTCGAAAACCAACCTGACGGGAACGGAAGAGGTGGAAGCGCTGCTGCAGAAGCTGCCGTTCCTGCAAAAGGCGATCCTGTGTGATTGCGGGCTGACAAACGAACAAATGGAAACGTTGTGCGAGGCGCATCCGGATATTAAATTTGTCTGGACGATTGTGATCGGAAAGCGCAGGCTGCGCACCGACGCCGTCGGCTTCTCGACCAAGAATCCGTCCAAATATACCAACCCGAAGTCTTCGGACGCATACAACGAGTCCGTCAAAAAAGCGGTGCGTCTCAACGAAGGCGATATCGAAGCGCTGAAATACTGCACAGACCTGGAGGCGCTCGATCTCGGGCACAACTACCTGACGAACAGCGATCTCGAAGTGATCGCCGGGTTGACGAAGCTGAAAATCCTGATCCTTGCGGACAATAAGATCACGGATATTTCCGCGCTTACCACGCTGAAGGATCTCGAATACATCGAACTGTTCATGAACAGGATCCCCGATCTTTCACCGCTGACGGAGATGCCGTCGCTGGTCGACGTGAACGTCTGCAACGTCGGCGTTTCGGATCTCACGCCGCTGTTCGAACTCACCGGCGTTAAACGCCTCTGGTATGCCATGAACCCGTTCTCGCGCGAACAGGCAGCGGCCGTGAAAGCCGCGCTTCCCGATTGCGTCTGCAATTATACGACGCGAAACGAGACGGAGGAAGGCTGGCGCGAAGATCCGCGCTATCG
Source organism: uncultured Clostridia bacterium (assembly GCA_946539625.1). Next base: position 18,152 of record CAMNHT010000007.1, read on the forward strand.
CTGGATGCGTTCGTATTTCGGTTGATCGGAATCGAGCTTGCAACCGCCGATGTTTTTCGCTATACTATAATCAAAACAGGAGGTAGGGATTTGATTCAGCTTATTTTCGGTGAAAAGGGATCGGGAAAGACCAAAAAGATCCTTGAAATTGCCAATCAGGCTGCCGAGCAGGCAAAGGGAAGCGTCGTATTCGTTGATGAAGACGAGCGATACATGTTCGATCTCAATCTTTCCGTTCGGTTTATCAACGCAACGGAATATGCCCTGTCGGGACCGAAGATGTTTTACGGCTTTCTCTGCGGCATCGCAGCGTCTGACCATGATCTCGAGTATATTGTGATCGACAGCTTTATGCATCTTGTTCATCACGACCTCGATTCGCTGAAAGAAATGTTCGAGCATCTCGATGCATTTTCGGAAACGCACGGGATCAAACTTGTTCTGTCGCTTTCATGCGCGCCGGAACAGCTTCCCGCATTTCTGAAAGCCTATACGGCGTGATAAACAGAACGATCAGCAGATTTGAGCTGTGAATGTGAGAAATCAAAAGTTCACAGCTTCTTTTGGAATCCGAGGAAAAGTATGGAACAAACAAATCAGGTAGTAACAGAAACGGAAAAGCAGGAGAGCAGGATCGGCAAACGGATCCTTCTTGTCTGCTGTTTTCTGATCGTCATTGCGCTGACGGCAAGCATCGTCTATGCCGTCACATGGTCTGCGGCAAAAAAACAATACGCAGGAGAGGACGGCGATCTTATCGAGGCCGTCCGCGAACTCAGAGATCTCATTCGCGAGCATTATTTCTACTATGAGGCGGATGAGAAACAACTGACGGACGGCGCGCTGAAAGGACTCGCGGCTGCGACCGGGGATACATATGCCGAATATTACACGGAAGAGGAATATGCCGAGCTGACGAAGCAGAACGATCGGACGTTTATCGGCATCGGCATTCTGACGCAGATCAATGCAAACGGCGACGTCGAGATCCTGGACGTATATGAAGATACGCCCGCAAGCGAAGCGGGCTTAGAACCGGGCGATTTGATTCGTGAAATCAACGGAACGGGATACGAAGGGCTGACCCTGAATGACTTTCTCGCAAATGTTCGGGCGGAGGACGGCGCTGCCAATTCGTTCGTCATACAGCGCGGAGAAGAAACGCTGTCCTTTGAAATCATAGCGCGTGAGGTACATTCGCCTTCCGTTTCCTATCATATGCTGACGGACACGATCGGATATATCCATCTGCAGACGTTCCACGGGACCTGTGTGGAAGAAACGCAGACGGCCGTCAAAGAATTGCGCGAAGCGGGGATGCGTACGCTTGTGTTCGATCTTCGGGACAATCTCGGCGGGTCGCTTTACGATGCGATCAACATTGCGGACATCTTCCTTCCGAAGGACTATGTGGTCACCACGCTCCGATCGCGGGACGGCGACGTCGTAGAGTATAAGACAAATCAGAGCGGGCTCGATATTCGTATGGTGCTGCTCGTGAATGAATACTCCGCATCTGCAAGCGAACTGGTCGCAGGCGCATTGCAGGATTACGACGCCGCGTATCTGATCGGCACGAAAACATACGGAAAAGGGATCGTGCAAAGCTTTTTCGAGGTAAAGGAAACGAAGGGGTGGCTCAAGATCACGACCGACGCCTATTTCACGCCGAACGGCGTCTGCGTGCAGGATCACGGGATCATACCGGATCAGATCATCGAGCTTTCCGAAGAAGCGCAATCCTACTCGATCGACCGGATCCCGTTTGAACTGGATCTGCAATTACAAGCCGCAATCGCTTATTTGGAGGATTGATATGGAAAAACGTCAATACCTGGTTTCTGATGAATCTCTCTTTCCGTCGGGACAGGACAAGATCGAATGGGTACGCCGCAATATGGCGCTGCTTAACGGCATTGAAAAGCAATTCCGTGAAGAAAAGCCTTTTTCGGGACTGAGGATCGCGCTGTCCGTGCATTTGGAAGCAAAAACCGCGTATCTTTGTGAAGTGCTGCAGGCGGGCGGCGCGGAAATGTTTGTTACGGGAAGCAATCCGCTTTCCACGCAGGACGACGTTGCGGCTGCGCTTGTAAAGGACGGCATGTCGGTTTTTGCGGTTCACGGAGCTTCGCCCGAATTGTATGAAGAGTGTCTCATGCGCGTTCTGACGGCCGAACCGGATCTGATCATCGACGACGGCGCCGACCTTGTTACCTTGCTGCATACAAAGCTTCCGCACCTGATCCCGAAGGTCCGCGGCGGCTGTGAGGAGACGACGACCGGCATTCACCGTCTGCTTGCCATGCAGAATGACGGCACACTGCGGTTTCCGATGTTTTCCGTGAACGACGCAATGTGCAAACACCTGTTTGATAACCGTTACGGGACGGGTCAGTCGGTATTTGACGGCATCGACCGCACGACCAATCTGATCGTTGCGGGAAAGACCGTCGTCGTTGCCGGGTACGGCTGGTGCGGAAAAGGCGTTGCGATGCGCGCAAAAGGCCTCGGCGCACGCGTCGTCGTCACCGAGATCGACCCGATCAAAGCCATCGAAGCCGTCATGGACGGATTCACCGTTATGCGCATGGCAGAGGCTGCAAAGGTCGGCGATGTATTCGTAACCGTCACCGGCATGCGGGACGTCATCACGGAAGAACACATGCGAACGATGAAAAACGGCGTTCTGATGTGCAATGCCGGTCATTTTGACGTAGAGATCGACGTTGAAAGGCTGAAGCAGATCGCCGTTGAGATACGGCAGATGAAGCCGAATATCACGGGATATCGTCTCGATAACGGAAACTGGCTGTATCTGCTGGCGGAAGGCCGTCTCGTGAATCTCGCGTCCGGCGACGGACATCCGGCAGAGATCATGGATATGAGTTTTGCGCTCCAGGCACTTTGCGCAAGGGAGATTGCTCTGCATACGCCGCGTGAGCCGCGCGTGTATGCCGTTCCGGAGGCGATCGACGCATATGTTGCGAACGAAAAGCTCAGAAGCATCGGCGCGGAAGTCGACGTTTTGACCGACGTTCAAAAAGAATATGCAAATTCATGGAAAGTTTAGGTTTACAGATCGACTTTTTTGTGTTATAGTGAATTGATTAAATTGGGTTAGTCCGTATAAACGGATTCAATTTTCACCACCAAATTCCAACAGGGGGAACACAAATGAAATGCTACACCGCGAATGAAATTCGCAACATCGGCGTCTTCGGACACGGCGGCGAGGGTAAAACGACTTTGACCGAGGCTATGCTCTATAACGCAGGTCTTGTCGATCGTTTCCCGAACAATGCACCCACGACGGATTTTGACCCGGAAGAGGTCAAGCGTTCCATCTCCATCAATATGGCTCTTGCGCCGTTGGAATGGAAGAACACCAAGATCAATCTGATCGACGCACCGGGCTTCTTTGATTTTTACGGCGAAGTTGCTGCGGCAATGGCACTTTGCGATGCGGCGCTGATCGTGATCAGCGCGGTTTCCGGACCGGCGGTCGGCGCGGAAAAAACCATGGCAATGTGCAAAGAACAGCACAAGGCGCGCATGATGGTCATCAATCAGATGGACCGCGAAAACGCGAACTTCGAAAAAGCGATGCAGGCTGTAAACGAGAAGTTCGGCGTGAACGTCGTTCCGATCCAGCTCCCGATCATGGAAGGCGGCGTCTTCAAGGGCTACGTTGATATCGTCAACATGAACGCGAAGATGTTCGACGGCAAAGGCGAAAAGGAAGTCGCGATTCCCGCAAATCTCGAAGCGGAAGCGCAGGACCTTTATGAGAAGCTGACCGAGGCGGCAGCGGAAGCGGATGAAGATCTCATGATGGAATATCTTGAGACCATGGAGCTTTCCCGCGAGCAGATCCTGATGGGTCTTTCGAAGGGCGTTCTGGACGGCGACATCACGCCCGTTTGCTGCACGTCCGCGCTCAACAATATCGGCGTTACCACGCTGCTTGATTACATCCTTCATTATCTGCCCACAGCGGCAGACGCCAAGCTTCCGAAGGCGTTCAGAAACGGCGAGGAGATCGAGTTCGGAAGAGACGGCAAAATGGTCTGCCATATCTATAAGACCGTCAACGATCAGTTCGGCAAGTACAGCATCGTAAAGGTCCATCGCGGCGTGCTTGACGGCGGCGTATCGCTGTTCAACGCAAACCAAGAAAAGAGCGAAAAGCCCACCGCGCCCGTGATGCTGCGCGGCAAGAAGTCGATCGCGGTCGACAAGCTGAACGCAGGCGATATCGGCGCGCTCCCGAAGCTGCAGGTTTCCAACACCAACGAGACGCTTTGCGACGCTGCTGACGTTGTAACGATCGAGCCCGTTGTGTTCCCCGAACCGTGCATCAGCCTTGCGGTCACCGCAAAGAAGCAGGGCGAAGAGGATAAGGTCATTGCGGGCCTCAACAAGATCCTCGAAGAGGATCCCACGCTCGCGATCGAAAAGAACGCGGAAACCGGCGACGTCCTTCTGAAGGGCCTCGGCGA
>CAMNHT010000008.1 GCA_946539625.1 uncultured Clostridia bacterium
ATCGGGTCGGCTCGTCAAGCGGTTGTGGCAGATCGGCCGATTCTTACAAAAAAGATCTCCGTCGCTTTGAACGGAGGTCGGATTTGAACTGCACCCCAAATGTTAGACATGTGATATAATGCTAACAAGAGGGGTGCAGTTCACTAAGTCGATGGAGCATGCTTTTTCGCTGACGGAATCCCCGATCCATTCTCCGGAGAAGCGATCCGGGGCTTTTTCGTCAGACGCCCCGGAAATACCGTACTGCCGATTCAAACAAACGGCTGTCGTAACTGCCTGGGACGTTCCGGTACAGGTTTGGGCCGACGCGTTCGGAGTGACCCATCTTGCCGAGAACTCTGCCGTCGGGCGAGGTGATGCCCTCGATAGCGAGAACGGAGCCGTTCGGATTGAAGCGAAGATCCGAAGTCGGAACGTCGTTCAGATCCACGTACTGTGCGGCGATCTGCCCGTTTTCGATCAGATCTTTGAGGAGCGCGTCTGATGCGATGAACCTGCCCTCACCATGTGAGATGGGGACGCTGACAATCTCCCCGACCTGCAGCCCGGAGAACCAGGGCGACTTGTCGGAAACGATCCGCGTACGCACGATGCGGGACTGATGACGTCCGAGGGTGTTGAACGTGAGAGTCGGACTGTCGGGTGTCGGATCGGTAATCCTTCCGTACGGCACCAGCCCCAGTTTCACCAGTGCCTGAAAACCGTTGCAGATGCCGAGCATCAGTCCGTCGCGGCGTTCCAAAAGTTCCGTAACGCCTTCCCGGATCGACGCATTGCGGAAAAACGCCGTGATGAACTTGCCGCTGCCGTCCGGTTCATCGCCGCCGGAGAAACCGCCGGGGATGAACACGATCTGCGCCTGTTTCAGCGCGTCCGCAAAGCGATCCACAGAACGGCGGATACCGTCTGCGGTCAGGTTGTTGATGACCAGGATCTCCGGATCCGCTCCGGCTTCACGAACGGCTCTCGCACTATCGTACTCGCAGTTGGTGCCCGGGAAAACAGGGATCAAAACCCGCGGGTGCGCGCAGCGAACGACAGGAGCAGCCCGATGCACGGTATGGTAAGAGAGGGCTTCATAGGTCTCTGTCTTTTTATCCAGACCGGTAGTCCAAACGGATTCCAGACGGCGTTCCCAGCTCAGACACAGGGCGCCCGCATCCTGAGATGTCTGCCCGTACGTGAAGTATGGCTCTTCGGTGACGGTGCCGATGACTTTCCCATCCGGAACGGCTCCCGTGACTTCCGCAAGGAACGAGCCGTATTGCTTGCGCGTCAGATCGGCGACGGGGATCGTTTCGTCAAAGCGAAACCCGTAGCCGTTGCCGAACGCCATCTTCAGCACGCCTTCTATCATGCCGCCGGAGCCGACAGCCCAACAGGATGTAACGATTCCTGCGCGCTGCAGCTCCGTGATCCGCGCAAAGAGCGCAAGCAGGGATGCTGCCTTCGGCAGACCTTTTTCGTCCCGTTCCGGTGTGAAAAGAGCCACCGGGTGACCCGGCGCTTTGAATTCGGGAGAAACAATATGCGCCGCCTTGTCGGTCGTGACCGCAAAGCTGACGAGTGTAGGCGGCACGTCAAGTTTTTCAAAGGTCCCGGACATGGAGTCCTTGCCGCCGATCGCGCCGATCCCCAGATCCATCTGCGCACGGAATGCGCCGAGCAGCGCGCAAAGAGGCTGTCCCCAGCGCTTCGGATCGCGGCCGGGCTTGCAAAAGTATTCCTGAAAACTCAGATAGACGTCCTCGAACTTCGCGCCTGCGGCGACCAGTTTGGAGACGGAATCCACCACAGCAAGATACGCGGCATGATATGGACTGCGCTCGGAAAGATACGGATCGAAACCGTATGCCATCAGAGAACAATCGTCGGTGTGTCCCTGTTCCACAGCGATCTTGTGGACCATTGCCTGAATGGGCGTCAGCTGATGCTTGCCGCCGAACGGCATGAGCACGGTCCCCGCGCCGATGGTGGAATCGAAACGTTCGGAAAGCCCGCGGTGAGAGCAGAGGTTCAGATTCTCCGCGACCCGTTCACAGGCAGCTTTGAAACTTGTTTCCGGGACCGCGTCTTCCTTTTGCGGTGCGGCGGCTTCAATGCTGATATGCTTTTCCGCGCCGTTGGAGTTCAAAAAGTCGCGGCTGAGGTCCACGATACGCCTTCCGTTCCAGTTCATGACCAGACGCGGCTCCTCGGTGACGACCGCCACCGGGCACGCCTGCAGATTTTCCTGCGTGGCTAAAGTCAGAAAGTGCTCGGTGTCTTCGGGTGCGACCACAACCGCCATACGTTCCTGCGACTCGGAGATCGCAAGCTCAGTACCGTCCAGGCCTTCATACTTGCGAGGGACGGCATTCAGGTCGATTCGGACGCCGTCCGCCAGTTCGCCGATCGCGACGCTGACGCCACCCGCGCCGAAATCATTGCAGCGCTTGATCAGCCTTGCCGCTTCCGGATCGCGGAACAGTCGCTGAAGCTTGCGTTCCTCCGGCGCGTTGCCCTTCTGCACCTCGGCACCGCAGACCTCAACGGAACGCGCGGTATGCGCCTTGGAGGAACCGGTGGCGCCTCCGATACCGTCCCTGCCGGTGCTGCCGCCCAGGAGAATCACGACGTCGCCCGGAGCGGGACGCTCCCGCCGCACGTTTGCCTGCGGCGCGGCGGCGATGACTGCGCCGATCTCCATACGTTTGGCGGCGTAGCCCGGGTGATAAAGCTCCTCAACAAGCCCGGTCGCCAACCCGATCTGATTGCCGTAGGAGGAGTAGCCAGCAGCTGCCGTGGTGACAAGCTTGCGTTGCGGAAGCTTGCCGGGAATGGTCTCGGAAACCGGCGCAGTGGGATCCGCCGCGCCGGTGACGCGCATAGCCCCGTAAACGTATGCCCTGCCTGAAAGCGGATCGCGGATCGCGCCGCCGATGCAGGTGGCGGCTCCGCCGAACGGTTCGATCTCGGTCGGATGGTTATGTGTCTCGTTTTTGAACAGAAGCAGCCAAGGCTCCGGTTTGCCGTCCACCTCCACCGTGATTTTCACGGTGCAGGCGTTGATCTCTTCGGATTCATCCAGCTTGTCCAGCTTGCCGCGCCGCTTGAGGTCGCGGACGGCTATGGTCGCAAGGTCCATCAGACAAGGCGGCTTGGTGCGGCCGAGATCTCTGCGCAGCGCAAGATAATCCTCGTAGGTTTGCTGCAGTTCCGGATCCGTAAAGCTCGCCCGGTCGATGATCGTATGGAAGGTGGTATGACGGCAGTGATCGGACCAGTAGGTGTCGATCATGCGAAGCTCGGTGATTGTGGGGTCGCGGTCTTCGCCGCAGAAGTATTCCTGACAAAAAGCAATGTCCGCTTCGTCCATGGCAAGCCCGTAGTCCCGGATCATGTCCGACATCTCCGCTTCATTCAGCGTTCGGAATCCTTCCAGGGTACGGACGGAAGTCGGGATCTCATACGGGATCTTTAACGTATCGGGCAGTTCCTCAGCAGCCTCGCGCGCCTCCACGGGATTGATGACATACTTTTTAATATGCGAAAGTTCCTCTTTGTCGAATACGCCGTAGAGGGCATAGACCTTTGCCGAACGAATCATGGGACGCTCGGACCTGAACAGGATCTGAATGCACTGCGCGGCGGAGTCCGCCCGCTGATCGAACTGGCCCGGCAGGTGTTCCACGGCGAATACAGCGTCAGCGTCGGAAAGATCGGGATTCATGACGGCAATGTCCACCTGCGGTTCGGAGAAAACCGTCGGAACAGCGGCTTCGAACTGCTCCCGGCTGATCGATTCGACGTCGTAACGGTTCAAGATGCGGACCCTTTTTAGCCCGGTGATCCCGAGGAACGAATTCATTTCGCGGCACAGCGCCTCTGCCTCATGGGCAAAGCCGGGCTTCTTTTCGACAAAAATGCGATAGACCATCTCAGTCCTCCTGTTCGGCCAGGGCACGTTTTCCGATGTCCCGACGATAGTAGACGTTTTCAAAGCGGATCTGTTCCGCTGCGGCGTAGGCTTTGTTCAAAGCCTCCTTCAATGACGACGCTTTGCCGGTGACGCCGAGCACACGGCCGCCGGAAGTGACGAGCCTGCCGTCCTGTTCCTTCGCGCCAGCCACGAATACTTCGGCGTCGAGGTCGTTCGGAATGCTGATGGGATACCCTTTTTCGTAAGATTCCGGATAGCCCTTCGACGCAAGGATCACGCAGGCGGCCGCGCCGTTGTCGAATTCCACGGGACACTCAGCAAGCTTTCCCTCCGTCACCGCCCGCATGACAGTGAAGAGGTCGGTCTTCAGAAGCGGCAGAACCACCTGCGTCTCCGGATCTCCGAAGCGGCAGTTGTATTCAATGACCTTCGGACCGTCTTTGGTCAGCATCAATCCGAAGTACAGACAGCCCTTGAACGGTCTGCCCTCGCTTGCCATGGCGCGGATCGTAGGCAGAAAGATCTCCCGCATGCAGCGTTCCGCGATCTTTGCGGTATAGCATGGATTCGGTGCGACCGTTCCCATGCCGCCGGTGTTCAGGCCTGTGTCGCCTTCCCCCGCCCGCTTATGATCCATCGAAGAAACCATGGGAACAAGTGTCTTCCCGTCGGTAAAGCAAAGGACGGAGACCTCCGGTCCCTCCAGAAACTCCTCGATGACGATACGCTCGCCGCTCTTGCCGAAGCGTCTTTCCTTCATCATGGCACGGACGGCTTGTTCGGCTTCTTCCCGCGTCTGTGCGATAATCACACCCTTGCCGAGTGCGAGCCCATCGGCCTTGATCACGATTGGGAGATTCGCGTTCTCAAGATATCGAAGCGCATCGTCTGCATTGTCAAAACTCTCATAACGCGCCGTGGGAATCCCGTAACGCTGCATCAATTCTTTTGAAAACACCTTGGACGCTTCGATGATCGCGGCGTTCTTGTTCGGGCCGAAGCACGGCACGCCGGCAGCTTCCAGAAGATCCACTGCGCCGAGCGCCAGCGGGTCGTCCGGCGTCACCACTGCGTAGTCGATGTCCTTCTCCTTTGCAAAGCGCACGATGCCTTCCAGATCCGTCGCGGCGACCGGAACGCAGACCGCATCCTTTGCGATACCGCCGTTGCCGGGAAGACAGTAAAGCGCGGTGATCTCCTTATTTTCTTTCAATTTTTTGACGATGGCGTGCTCACGTCCACCACCGCCGATGACCATGACTTTCATAGCGTTCTCCTCAATGATGGAACAGCCGCAGGCCTGTAAAGCACATCACCATGTCATGTTTATCGCAGCATTCGATGACCGCATCGTCGCGGATGGAACCGCCGGGCTGCGCGACGTACTTCACGCCGCTCAAATACGCACGTTCGATGTTGTCCGAGAACGGGAAGAACGCGTCGGAGCCGAGCGCGACGTTTTGTACACGGTTCAGATACGCCCGTTGTTCCTCCGCGGTAAAGGGCTCGGGCCGATGCGTGAAAAAGCGCTGCCATACGCCCTCTGCGCAGACGTCCTCTTCGTTCTGATTGATATAGCCGTCGATGATGTTGTCACGGTCCGGTCGCGCCGTCTTCGGCAGGAACGGCAGATTCAGAACTTTATCCGCCTGACGCAAGAACCAGGTGTCCGCCTTGGATCCCGCGAGCCGTGTGCAGTGAATGCGGGACTGCTGCCCCGCGCCAACGCCGATCGCCTGCCCGTCCACAGCATAGCAGACGGAGTTGGACTGCGTATACTTCAGTGTGATCATGGATACGATCAGATCGCGGACGGCGCTTTCGGGCAAATCCTTATTTGCTGTGACGATGTTCTGCAGCAGTGAACGGTCGATTATGCATTCGTTCCGTCCCTGTTCAAAGCTCACGCCGAAGACCTGCTTCTGCTCTCGCGGCGCGGGGGCATATGCGGGATCGATCCGAACTATGTTATAGCCGCCCTTGCGCTTAGCTTTCAGAATCTCCAGCGCTTCGGGCGTGTAGCCCGGCGCAATTACGCCGTCGGAGACCTCGCGTTTGATCAGCGAAGCAGTCAGCGCGTCGCATTCGTCGGAGAGCGCCACCCAGTCCCCGAAGGAACAGAGCCGGTCTGCGCCGCGTGCTCTTGCGTAAGCGCAAGCCAGCGGATTCCCTTCCAGTTCAGAGATGTCGTTCACAAAGCAGGCTTTTTTGAGCCGCTCCGGCAGTGGCGTGCCGACCGCTGCAGAGGTCGGACTCACATGCTTGAAGGAAGCCGCGGCGGGCAGTCCCAAAGCCTGCTTCAGTTCTCTGACGAGCTGCCAGGAGTTAAGTGCGTCCAGAAAATTGATATAGCCGGGGCGACCGTTCAGAATCTCAACCGGAAGCTCGCTCCCGTCTTCCATAAAAATACGAGCCGGTTTCTGGTTCGGGTTGCAGCCGTATTTCAATTCAAATTCCTTCATATTCGCTCCTTATCTGTTTCGGTTGATCAGTCGTTCCTCATACGCTCCCGTCTCCGGTTCGATGAATCGGACGTAGAGGGAGATCCGGTTGTCCGCGTCCAGGCTCTCCCACAATGCTTCGGTAAAGGCATCGATATCGCTGCCGATCCTCACACGCTCCGGTTCGCCCTGAAAGGTCGGAAGCGGATTCCCGTCGTGCATGTAGGTATGGATAAAATGACCGAGACCGGGTTTTGCCGGATAGGAAAAGGCAAAGCGGGCGCAGTCGCTGCCGGATTCATCGATGCTCTTGAGAATACTCATCTCGTATCGTGGCTTCGCGGGGTCCAGTCTGAAAAGTCCGCTGATCCGCGGCGTAAAATTAGGCGCATCCGGCTCGAAGCAGCGGGATTCGAGCGATTCGAAAAAGCTCTTTCCCGCCCTCAATCCATCATAAACGGTATCGGTCTGATCGCCGTTGGTCACGATCAGCAGGTTTTGATACTGACGCAGGGCGGCGTAGATGATCAGACTAGGATCCTCCACCTTTGAAGCGTCGAACGGTTCCGTAAAGACTTCTCCGTCATGCACCGTGAAGACGCGGTTTCTGGAGTTTACGCTGCGTCCCATAATGAAATAAGCGGCGACGGCGCGCGTTCCGTCCGCCGTGCGTCCCAGCACAATGCCTCTGCCCGGATAGGCGTTTCCTCGGACAAGCCCCGAAATCTCTGGCGTTTGATAAATGTTCATATTGACTCCTTTTCATGAATTATGACGGATCTGCAAGCATGTCGGCCGCGACTGTTTCGACCGCTTTCGGCAGAAGAATCCACTCCGCCTGCTCCATGACGCGTCGCTGCAGCACTTCCGGCGTGTCGCCCGGAAGAACCTCCACCGCTTTTTGCAGCAGGATCTCTCCCCCGTCCGGAATCTCGTTGACGAAATGAACCGTGGCACCGGTGACTTTGACACCGCGGGCAAGCGCCGCCTCATGGACGTGCAGTCCGTAATAGTCCTTTCCGCAGAAGGATGGGATCAGCGCCGGATGGATATTGAGAATGCGGTGATCCCAGCGGCGTGTGAACGCCGGAGAAAGAATGGTCAGAAAGCCCGCGAGAACGATCAGCTCGATCTTGTGAAGTTCCAGGACACGCTGTAGTTCCTGCTCGAATGCTTCCCTGCCGCCCAGTGCCTTTGCGGAGATCGCAATCGCGGGGATGCCCGCCGCTTTCGCCCGCTCCAGCGCGTAGGCATTCTTTCGGTTGGAAACCACAAGCGCGATCTCCGCATGATGAATAACCTCGCCGCGCGCTTCCAAAATCGCCTGCAGATTTGTTCCTCCGCCGGATACCAGCACTGCGGTGCGGATCTTGCCGCGTTCATTCAGCATAGTTCGATCCTCTGTTCGCCGCGCACGATCTCGCCCAGAATGTAAGCGTCTTCTCCCTGTTCATGCAGGATATTCAGAGCCGTATCGGCATCCTTTGCCGCGACGGTCAGACACATGCCGACGCCCATATTGAACGTGTTGAACATATCCCGGCGGGAAATGCCGCCCGTCCGTTCGATCAGTTTAAAAATCGGCAGAACGCGCACGTCCTTCTCACGGATCCGCGCACAGAGTCCCTCGGGGATCATGCGCGGAATATTCTCGTAAAAACCGCCGCCGGTGATGTGGGACACGCCCTTGACGCAGACCTGTTCCATCACGGCAAGCACGGGCTTGACATAGATGCGGGTGGGCGTGAGCAGTGTCTCGCCGAGACTTTTTCCGCCCAACGCCTCCATGGGGGTTTGCAAGTCGGCGTGCTCCACGTCGAATACCTTGCGGACCAGAGAGAATCCGTTGGAGTGAACGCCGGAGGACGGGAGCGCGATGACAACATCGCCCGGCTCCGTCTCCGCGTTGTTCAGAATGCGTTCCCTGTCCACCACGCCGGTGGAATAGCCGGCAAGATCGTACTCGTCCGCCGGGTAAAAGCCGGGCATTTCGGCAGTTTCTCCGCCGATGAGGGCGCAGCCCGCCTGAACGCAGCCGTCGCACACACCCTTGACGATCTGCTCGATGCGTTCCGGAACGTTTTTTCCGCAGGCGATGTAGTCCAGAAAGAACAGCGGTTTTGCGCCGCAGCAGATGATGTCGTTGACGCACATCGCGACGCAGTCGATCCCAACGGTGTCATGCCTGTCCATCAGGAACGCAAGCTTCAGCTTAGTGCCGACACCGTCGGTTCCGGAAACCAGGACCGGACGGCGGATGCCGGTCAGATCGAGCTCAAACAGTCCCCCAAAGCCGCCTACGTCTGAGCAGACTCCGGGGGTCATCGTTTTGGCAATATGCCGTTTCATCAGCTCCACGGCACGGTATCCGGCGGTGATATCCACGCCCGCCGCCGCGTACGCTTCGGATTTGGAAAACTCGTTCATGTTCTATTCCTTTCCGTTCCAGCAATAGGTACAAAGCTCACATTCCGGCAGACCGATGGCCTCGATCACATTCTCCACGGATTGAAACTCCAGTGAGGCGAAATGGAACCGTTCACAGATATTCGCTCGCAGCTTCCTGCCCCGTTCCGTCGAACCGTCGGCATACTCATCAAGATGTTCGAAGCCCGCTTCTCCTTCCAGTTCCAGAATCACCCGGCGCGCAATGAGCTCCATATCCGAGGTCGCCCGGGTGAAGTTCAGATACTTGCAGCCGAACATGATCGGCGGACAGGCGGAACGCATGTGAACGGACTTGGCGCCGTTTTCATAGAGGAATTCCACCGTTTCCTTGAGCTGGGTGCCGCGAACGATGGAATCGTCCACGAAAAGCAAATTCTTATCCCGGATCAGCTCCGTCACAGGGATCTGCTTCATTTTTGCGATTGTATTGCGGTCCACCTGCGCGGGCGGCATAAAGCTCCTCGCCCATGTCGGCGTATACTTAATGAATGCGCGGGCAAAGTGTTTGCCGCTCTCGTTGGCGTAGCCAATGGCGTGCGGCGTGCCTGAATCCGGAACGCCGCCCACATAGTCGATCTCCTGCACATCTTCTCTGTTCCGATCCGAACGTGCGAGAATCGCGCCGTTACGGTAACGCATGGACTCCACGTTGACTCCCTCGTACGTGGAAGTCGGATAGCCGTAGTAGGACCACAGGAAAGAACAGATGCGTTTCTCCCTGTCGGGTGCGCGCAGCTGCGTCATGCGCTCCGGCGTCAGTTCGACGATCTCGCCGGGACCGAGCTCCTTTTCAAAGACGAAGCCAAGCTTTTCATATGCGAAAGACTCGAAAGAGACCGCATAACCGTCGTCACGTCTGCCCACGGTGACGGGGATTCGCCCGATCCGGTCTCTTGCAACGATAAGAGAACCGTCCTGTCGCAGGGTTAGAATGGAAGCCGTACCTTCGACTGACGCCTGCGCAAAGCGGATGCCCTCCGCAAAGTCAGCCTTTTGGTCAATCAACGCGGCCAGCAACTCGACATCGTTGACCCTGCCGCCGGTTTTGGCGTCAAAGTGTACGCCTGAGCCGGACAGATATTGATCGATCAGCGCTTCCGCGTTGTTGATGCGTCCGATCGCGCAGATGGCATATGCGCCGTGATGAGAGCGGATCAACAAAGGCTGCGGCTCGCTGTCGCTGATGCATCCGATGGCCGCGCATCCGCACATTTCTTCGAAGATATGTTCGAAGCGCGTACGGAAAGGCGCGTTCTCTATGCTGTGTATTTTTCGCTGCAGACCGATCTCCGGATCATACGCCGCCAGCCCGCCTCGGCGGGTGCCGAGATGGGAATGGTAGTCGGTGCCGAAGAAAACATCGGCCAGACAGTCCTGTTTCGATGTGATGCCGAAAAATCCTCCCATGTAAGAAACTCCTGAAATTGTATTCTTGCCACGCGTCCGCAGAGTCTCTGTGCCGCGCAGGATCAAAGATGCGCTTTTTACGCAAAGAAGAGTTCGGAAAGCGTCATCGGATCAATGTACTTGCCGTCCTTGTACACGCGCATATTGCCCGAAGCGATCTCATCGATCAACATAACCTTTCCGTCGGCATCGTATCCGAACTCGAACTTGATGTCATAGAGGACCATGCCGCGCTTCGCCATTTCGTCCGCGACAATCTGCGTGATCTTCTGCGTCATCGCTTTGATCTCGTCGTACTGCTCTCCGGTCATGACGCCAAGTACCACAAGACCGTCCCTGGTGACCAAGGGATCGCCTTTCGCGTCGTTTTTGAAAGTGGTTTCCACATACGCGGGCAAATCTGCGCCTTCCTCGATATATTCACTGTAACGCCGCAGGAAGCTTCCAACCGCCTTATGACGGCAAATGACCTCGAGCCCCTTGCCGAACACCTTGGCGGGCAGAACCTCCATGGTGGTGTTTTTGAGGTCTGCGGACACATAATGCGTGCGAATGCCGGCGGCGTTGACCTTCTCGAAGAAGTAGACGGACATGCGCAGGTTCACGTCGCCCACGCCGTCGATCGTCAAACCGACGCTGTTCTCGCCGGGATCGAAAACACCGTCCTTGCCGGTGCAGTCATCCTTGAATTTCAAAAGATAGTTACCGTTTTCGAGCGCATAGACATTCTTGGTCTTTCCGGTGTATACAAGCTTGTTTTCCATTTCAATAAACCTCTTTTCTGAATCTGTTGTGTCTTGTTAAGACTGTTCGAGTTCTTTCGTCAACTGCGCGTCCTGCGCAAGGATCGCAGAAGCGGCGGCTTCGCGTCTCTCCGTCAGGAGGCGGGACAATTCCGCGTTCTCAACGGACAGGATCTCCGCTGCCAGCAGGGCTGCGTTGACGCCGCCGTTTACCGCCACAGTCGCCACGGGAACGCCGGAAGGCATCTGGACCGTGGATAAAAGCGCGTCCATACCGTCGAATACCGGTCCCTTGCAGGGCACGCCGATGACCGGAAGTGTGGTGTTGGCTGCAACAGCGCCTGCGAGATGAGCCGCCATTCCTGCAAAAGCGATGATCGCGCCAAAGCCGTTTTCACGGGCGCAGCGGGCAAATTCCGCGGTTTCGACCGGGGTCCTGTGCGCGGAATAGATATGGGTCTCAAACGGAATCTCCAGTTCCTTCAGCACGTCGATCGCCTTCTGAACCACCGGAAGATCGCTTTTGCTGCCCATCACAATGCCGATTTTTTTCATATGCTTTCCTCAGATACGCGTCAATCAGCCGCCTGCCTTGGTTTCACAGTAGAGACAGCGGTAGACTTTGTTCTCCCGGTCTGTCAGCCGGAAGATGTGCCGAAGCTCCTGCTCGGTCGACGTGATGCAGCGCGGATTCTTGCAGATCAAAACGTCCGTCAGAGTCTCGGGAAGCTCCATCTGCCGCTTCTCCACCAGCGCGCCGTTGCGGATGATGTTGACCGTTGCGCCCGGATCCACGTATGCAATGACATCAAGATTCACGGGGATGTCTGCGTCGATCTTGATGATGTCCTTCTTGCCCATTTTGCGGCTCACCACGTTGCGGATGATAGCCACAGACAGGTCAGTTTTGTCGAGTTTGAGCAGATGATAGAGCTTCATGCCCTGTCCTGCGGTGATGTGGTCAATGACCACGCCGTTCTGGATGGAATCGATGTTCATAGTGTTCCGGCCTCCTTCAGCAATTTCAAAATCAAAGCCATTCTCATGTATTTGCCGTTGAGCACCTGCTTGAAATAACAGGCTCTCGGATCGTCATCAATGGCGACGCTGATCTCATTGACCCTGGGCAGCGGATGCAGAATGGCAAGATCGGGTTTGGCGTTCTTCAACTTGTCCGGCGTAAGAATATAGCTGTCCTTCAGTCGGAGATAATCCTCCTCGTTGAAGAAGCGCTCGCGCTGGACGCGGGTCATGTAGAGGATGTCAAGCTCCGGCATCGCCGACTCGAGATCGGTGGTCTGCGTATAAGGGATGTTGAATTTCTTCAGACTGCCCTTCTTGACGTAGGAAGGTACTTTCAGTTCTTCAGGTGAGATCAGAACGAACCGATTGCCGTTGTAGCGCGACATGGCATTGATGAGGGAATGCACCGTACGGCCGAACTTTAGGTCGCCGCACAGACCGATGGTCAAGCCTTCAAAACGGCGTTTCTCACGCCAGATGGTCAAAAGATCCGCCAGCGTCTGCGTCGGATGGCAATGTCCGCCGTCTCCGGCGTTGATAACGGGGATTGATGCGTTGGTCGCCGCCACATAGGCCGCGCCTTCCTTCGGATGGCGCATGGCGATGATGTCAGCGTAACAGGAAACGGTCTTTGCCGTGTCCGCCACGCTCTCGCCCTTTGCGGCAGATGAAGACATGGCACTGGAAACGGAGATTACGTGTCCGCCCAGTTCATACATTGCTGCCTCAAAGCTCATTCGGGTGCGTGTCGACGGTTCAAAGAAGAGGGTCGCAAGTTTCTTGCGGTCGCATGCGTGCGCATACTTGTCGGGGTTTGCGATGATGTCCTCCGCGGTGGCGATGAGCTCCTCCAGTTCTTGGGTGCTCAAGTCCAGGATGTCAATGATGCTGCGTTTCATTTGATACCTCCAATCCAGTTTTCATCTGAGGGGTTATCGCGGAAGGCGATCAGCCGTTCCACGTCTTCTGTTTTGATATAGCCCTCCCGGGCGGCAACTCTGACGATGCAGTCAAAATCTGTCAGAGAATGGTTTTCGACCTGTGCGGCGGAAAGACGCTCCAGACCTTTTTTCATTCCGTAGGTGAAGATGGATACTACGCCGAGCACCTCAGCGCCCGCTTCCCGCAGGGCTTCGACGACTTCGATAACGGAACCGCCTGTGGAGATCAGATCCTCCACCACCACAACCTTCTGCCTCGGCTCCAGCCGTCCTTCGATGCGGTTCTGTCTGCCGTGATCCTTGTTTCCACTGCGAACGTAGCCCATGGGGAGTCCCATAAGGTGGCCGACGATAGCCGCATGCGCGATACCGGCGGTAGACGTACCCATGAGAACCTCCGCTTCCGGAAAATACGTTCTGACAAGTTCAGCAAGCCCGTTCTCCACGTCGTTCCGCACCGCCGGAGCAGTCAGTGTCAGGCGGTTGTCGCAGTAGATGGGGCTTTTGATCCCGCTTGCCCAGATGAACGGCTCCTCCGGGCGAAAAAACACAGCCCGTATTGACAGCAGATCCTGTGAGATTATTGTAGAAAGATCCATGGTTCCCCTCCTTTGTTCAATCGACGAACTCGGCGATGCACCGCGCATATGCCGCAGCGGGATCAGGTGCAGCGGTGATGGGACGCCCCACCACAATGTAGTCCGAACCGGCGGCCTTCGCCTGTGCCGGCGTCATCACGCGTTTCTGGTCGTCGCGGTCTCCGTCGGCAAATCGGACGCCGGGCGTCACGGCAAGAAAGCCCGCTCCGCAGCGGGTATGGACCGCAGCCGCCTCCAGTGGGGAGCAGACCACCCCGTCAAGTCCCGCCCGCTTTGCGTTCTCGGCATAGGACAGAACCACCTCGTCCATAGGCTCACGGATCAGCAATTCAGTCTCCAAAGCTTCTTGATTGGTGGATGTGAGCTGTGTAACGGCGATCAGCAGCGGTCTGGAACCGTCGGGGCGAATGAGGCCCTCCAACGCGGCGCGCATCATCTCGGCAGTGCCTGCCGCGTGAAGATTGACGATGTCCGCATCCAGTCCCGTAAGTACAGTCATCGCCTTTCTGACCGTGTTGGGAATGTCGTGGAGCTTCAGGTCCAGAAAGATCTTATGCCCCCGCTGCTTGATCTTTCGCACAATCGCCGGTCCCTCGGCATAAAACAGCTCCATGCCGATCTTCACAAACGGCTTTCTTTCCGGAAAATGGTCCAGAAACGACAGGGTCTGCTCTGCGGTTGGAAAATCGCAGGCGATGATGACGTCTTTTCCCATGTTATTCTCCTCTCAAATCTTTCAGTTCCCTTATGCCGTAACGATCCATCGCATCGGGCAAATCTTGAATGATCCTTTTACAAGCCCAAGGATCGATGAGATTGGCCGCCCCCACCTCTACGGCTGCGGCGCCTGCCATCATCATTTCCAGCACGTCCTCCGCGCTGCCGACGCCGCCCATGCCCACTACCGGGATCTTTACCGCGTGTGCAACCTGCCAGACCATGCGCAGAGCCACCGGAAAGACTGCCGGTCCGGAGAGTCCGCCGGTCGTGTTGGCAAGAACGGGTTTTCTGGTCCTGAGATCAATCCGCATTCCCAAAAGGGTATTGATGAGGCTGATCCCGTCCGCGCCGGCCTGCTCGCAGGCTTTCGCGATCGCTGCGATGTCGGTGACGTTGGGCGTCAGTTTGATGATGACCGGCTTTGTTGTCATAGCCTTGACCTCCCGTACCACAGAAGCCGCGGAAGCGGGATCGGTCCCGAAACTGATGCCCCCGCCATGGACGTTCGGACAGGAAATATTGACTTCCAGCCAGCCCACCTGCGGGCAGGCGTCCAGCCTTGCGCAGGTTTCGGCGTACTCCGCAACGGAAAAACCGCTGACGTTTGCCATGACCGGCTTATGAAAAACCTTCGCAAGCTTCGGAAGTTCGGTATTGATGACCCGGTCCACGCCCGGATTCTGCAGTCCGACAGCGTTGAGCATTCCCGCCGGGCAGTCCGCGATCCGCGGCGTCGGATTTCCGAAGCGCGGCTCACGCGTCGTGCCCTTAAAGGAAAACGTGCCTAAAATATTGATATCGTACAGTTCCGCAAACTCCCAGCCGTAGCCGAAGGTTCCCGAGGCCGGAATCACCGGATTGTCCAGTCCGATCCCGCAGAGGTCCACGCTCAGTCTTCCCATCGGATCTCCTCCTTTTGCAAAACCGGTCCTTCTTTGCAGATGCGCTTATAACCGGTCACAGTTTTACAGGAGCATCCCATACACGCGCCGAACCCGCATCCCATGCGCTTCTCAAAGCTGAACGAACCTCCGGTATGGATCTTGCGGTACACAGTCCGAAGCATCGGCTCCGGCCCACAGGTATAGACGTGGGTATAACGCTCAGGCAGTGCGTCTGTGACAAAGCCTTTGATCCCGTAGGATCCGTCCGCTGTAGTGACAGCGACTGTGCAGCCCGTCGCCCGAAACTCTTTCTCGTAAAAGACCTCCCGGACCGTGTTGAATCCGAGCACCGCCGTAACGTTCTTGCCCTCGGCGCGCAGGTATTTCGCCAGCAGATACAGTGGCGGTACACCGACACCTCCCCCGATCAGCAAGGGCTCTGTCCCGGAGAGTGCGGTGTCGTATCCGTTGCCCAGCCCGGTCAGCACCGGGATCGTCTGCCCCGGCGTCATGCGGCTCAGCGCTTCTGTGCCCCTACCGACGACCTTATAAATCAGCGTCAGCACGTCTCCTTCGAGATCGCAGACGGACAGCGGTCGCCGAAGAAAGAGTTTGTCCAGTCTCAGGTTGACGAACTGCCCCGGCCGCGTGACCGCAGAAGTGTCGCCCGTGAGCTTGATCTCATATACGTTGTCGGTCAGCTGTCTCTGCGCGGCAACCGTAAACAATTCTTCCTTCATATTTTTTGACCCTCATCCCGATAAACAATCCGTCCGCCGCAGACCGTCATGAGACACCTGCCGCGTACCCGCATGCCCTCGAACGGCGTCGCACGGCCTTTGCTGAGAAAGACATCCGGATCGACGTTGTATTCCGCATCCAGATCCCAGACCGTGTAGTCATTCTGCGCAAGGGGAATCCCGAACCGCTTCCTTGGATTGTACGCGAGCAGATCCAGCAGTTTCTCGATGGACAGAATGCCGGGCACGACCATCTTCGTATAAAGCACCGGGAAAGCGGTCTCAAGCCCGACAATCCCGAATGCGCTGCCGCGGAGTCCTTTTGCTTTTTCCTCCACGCTGTGCGGCGCGTGATCGGTGGCAATTATGTCTATGGTGCCGTCAAGGAGTCCCTCGATCAGCGCTTCCCGGTCAGCCGGGGATCGCAGCGGAGGGTTCATTTTAAAACGCCCGTCCTCCTTCAGGTCGTTTTCGTCCAGCACCAAATAATGTGGAGCGGTCTCGCAGCTTACGTCCATCCCCTCCCGCTTTGCCCGGCGAAGCAGGGCAACGCTCTCCTTCGTCGAAATGTGACAGACATGATATGCGCACCCCGTCTCCCGCACCAGATCCAGATCCCTGCGGATCTGTCCCCATTCGCTTTCAGAGCAGATCCCCGCATGACCGTGTAACGCAGCATAGGCACCTTCATGGATATAGCCTCCGCGAAGAAGGAGGTTGTCCTCGCAGTGTGCGGCGATCATCTTTCCCAGTCCCTTCGCGGTGAGCATCGCTTCGCGCATGATCCCTTCGGACTGGACACCTCGCCCGTCATCGGAAAAAGCGGCGACGTGCGGCGCAATGGCCTGCAGATCGGCAAGCTTTATCCCTTGTTCGCCGACGGTGATCGCACCATAGGGGTAGACACGGATAAGAGCCTGCTCCGCAATCATTGCCTCCTGAACCGCCAGGTGCTCCGGACTGTCGGGCACCGGGTTCAGATTCGGCATCGTACAGACAGCTGTATATCCGCCTCTTGCAGCAGCGGCGGAACCGCTTGCGATGGTCTCTTTATAAGAAAAACCCGGCTCGCGAAAGTGCACATGCACATCGCAAAAGCCGGGAAAGATAGCGTAGTGATCGGATACAGGCAGATTGGCTGTATCAACGGGCGGAATGAGGGCATCGATTTCTCTGGGAACCCCGCTGATATAGCAGTCAAACGTCATAGTGCGCCCCTCTCAATCCGTTTCCAATTAATAATAAATTTATCATGAGAAATCTGTCGCTGTCAACCCAAAAGGCACAAATCCGACATATATATAATGTCAGCCCTTTTCGGTATTGTGCCGGTATGATGAAATAGAGCTAAATGTCGATATCGGTCGACCGGTCTCGTCAAAATACGGAAAACCGCTTGCTTTTTCCGACATAATACGATATATATAATAAAACACGTTTGGCGCATTCACCACGCCGAACCCGCACTTAATCAATAAAAAGGAGAAAACCGATGAGCCTTTCTGAACTGTCCGTACATTCTTTCTTTGAACTGCTTGGATCTGACGCAGCTGCCCCCGGCGGCGGCGCCGCCGCGGCTTTGGCGGGTTCCCTTGGATCCTCCCTTGCCGAAATGGTCTTTGCCCTGACTTCCTTTCGAAAGCAGTACGCACAATTCCAGGAAGAGACGGAAGCCGGTATGGAGCATTGCGCTGCTCTCCGCACGGCTTTCCTCACCGCGATGGAACGCGACGCCGAGGTCTTCCACGGCTTCTCTGCCGCACTGAAGCTTCCCAAGCAGACCGACAGGGAAAAAGACATCCGTTCCATTGCGATACAGGATGCGCTGAACGCCTGTATTGAATCTCCCCTGCACATGATGGAGCTCTCTTATGAAGCAATCAGTCTGGTCCTGAACATGCCCGGCAAAACCAATTTTAACGCAGCAAGCGATCTCGGTGTGGCGGCGCTGATGCTCGGCGCTGCCGTTCAAAGTGCCTGGCTGAATGTTCGGATCAATCTTTCCATGCTGAAGGACAGAGAGAAAGCCGCGGCTTACCGTGCCCAGGGAGAAGATCTGCTCAAGCGTACGCTGGACATTTCCAACGCGGTCTACGAGCAAATACTCAGCGAACTCTGATCTATGCTTTTCTGCGTGATAAGCAGATCGACTGTTCTTCACACAGGCCTACCAGCCCGTTCTGTCGAGTTTTTGAAAAACGTCCAAAAAGAGCGGCGGGAAACCCGCCGCTGTATGAAAGCCCGTCTCCCGGGCAGTTCGTCTCAGTGCAATTTCGTTCGGAACTTCTGACGTTCCCTTCGCAGAGACCTTACTCCTGTTCGGTCGGATAATCCGATTTCCCGGTGATCTTGCGCTTGACGATCTTGCCCATGCGTTTCAACGCGTACGGACCGACCAGCTTCATCATTTCCTCCGCGGTATGCATGTCGCTTGCGGCAGGCAGATCGCGGGAAAGGTGGATCGCGTCGAACTCGCAGCGCGTGGTGCAAAGACCGCAGCCGATGCACTGGTTGAGATCGACGATCGTTGCGCCGCAGCCGAGGCAGCGGCTCGCTTCGATCTTTACCTGCTCCTCGGTAAGCGGCAGCCTGAGATCCGCAAACGTCGCTTTTGCCTCGCCCGGTTTGAATCCGGGACGCTGGCGCGGAGAGTTGTCAAACGAATCGGGACGCGTGATATCCTCACGGTCGAATTCGATGAACTTCCGCAGATCTCTGCCGATCGTCATTGATTGACCCGGATGCACGAAACGATTGATCGAAACCATGCCCTCCTTGCCGTCCGCGATCGCGTCGATCGCAAACCGTGCGCCGTGGAAGATGTCGCCGCCGACAAAGATGTCTGGTTCGGCGGTCTGCAGAGTCACGGGATCGGCGACTGCCGTGCCGTTTCTGCGCACTTCGACCTTGCTGCCGTCTAAAAGCTTTCCCCATTCGGCGCTCTGACCGATCGCCATCAGTACGTTTTCGCACGGAACGGTCATCGTATCGTTCTCGTCATAGGTCGGGCTGAAGCGGTGTTCCTCGTCAAATACACGTGTGCAGCGTTTGAACACAACCGCCGTAACCTTGCCGGTTTCGTCGCGCAAGACTTCCTTGGGTCCCCAGCCGTTTTCGATCGCAATGCCCTCCTCGAGCACTTCCTCGACCTCGTCCTTGGCCGCCGGCATTTCCTCGCGGGATTCCAGGCACAGCATCGTGACCTTGCCGGTCGTTGCACGAAGCGCGGTCCTTGCGACGTCCGCCGCAACGTTGCCGCCGCCGACCACCACGACATCGCCGGAGAGCGTTTCATTGCCGTTCTGATTGATGCGCTTTAAGAACGCGACGCCGGATTCGACGCCCTCGCCATCCTCGCCGGGTACGCCCGCACGCCTGCCGCCCTGCAGACCGATCGCGATATAAAACGCCTTAAAGCCCTGACTACGGAGTTCGTCAAGCGTAATGTCCTTGCCGACTTCGACGCCGCAGCGGATCTCTGCACCCATCAGCTTAACGATTTCGATCTCCTTTTCGAGCACGTCTTTTTCGAGACGGAAGCTCGGAATGCCGTTCATCAGCATGCCGCCCGGACGGTTTTCCTTTTCGAACACAGTGACCGGATAGCCCTCGCTGCGCAGCCAGTATGCAGCAGACAGTCCAGCGGGACCTGCGCCGATAACGGCGACCGGGTAGTCGGTCCACTGATTGCCTTCGCCGTTTTCGCAGATGACCGTGAAGTTTTCCGGATGTTCGAGTTCCCACTGTGCAAGGAACTTTTTGATCTCGTCGATCGCAACGGGCTTGTCGATCGTGCCGCGCGTGCAGCGGTCCTCGCACCGACGGTTGCAGACCGCGCCGCAGACCGCCGGGAACGGGTTATCCTTGCGGATCAGCCTGACGGCGTCGGCATAGCGTCCCTCCGCCGCCATCTTGATATAGCCCTGCACGGCAATGTGCGCGGGACAGGCGGTCTTGCACGGGGATGTGCCCGTGTCGTAGCAGTTCTCTTTGTTGTGATCGCGGTAGTCGCGGTCCCACTTGTCCTCGCCCCAGACGTGATCGTCCGGCAGCTCGTGCATCGGGTACTTGACGCGCGTGCCGTCCGCCTTGCACAGCTTCTGACCGAGCTTGGCGGCGCCTGCGGGGCAGACCTCGACGCACTTGCCGCACGCGACGCACTTCGACTTGTCGACGTGCGCGCGGTACGCGGAGCGCGACATGTTCGGCGTGTTGAACAGCTGCGAGGTTCTGAGACCGTAGCAGCTTCCCGGCGAACAGTTGCAGATGCCGACGATGCGGTTCGGACCGTCGAGGTTCGTGATCTGGTGCACATAGCCCTTGCGCTCGGCGCGCTCGATGATCTCCATGACCTGTTCACGCGTAACATAGTGCGCATCTTTGCCGGATTCCACAAGGAATTCCGCAATGTCGCCGACGCCGATACACATCTGTCCTTCGATGTCGCCGACGCCCTCGCCGCGGATACGCTGCGCCTTGCGGCAGGCACAGACCATGGTGCAGAACTTGTCGTACTTCTGCAGCCAGTGCGAAAGATGCTCGACGGAAACGCTTTGTGAGCTTGCGTCGATCGCCTTTTCGACCGGAATGACGTGCATGCCGATGCCCGCGCCGCCCGGCGGAACGAGCTTTGCCGCAAGCTCCAGCGGCTCCTGCGGCGCAAGGTTGAACATCGTCGCAACCTCCGGATGCTCATCCGGAAGCGTCTTGTGCTCGACCATGTATTCGCCCGAGCCGACGACCCATTTCGGCACCCAGTACTGGATATGCTGATCGGGATTGTCGCGGTTCTGTTCGAGAATTCCGATCCAGGTAAGGTGGTCGATCACCTTCTGCGCGTCCGCTTCGCTCATGTTATTGCGCTCGGCAAGTTCCTTGGTCGTGAGCCCGAAGCGGCGTTTTTTGAAGCTCAGAAGAAACTTGACTTCTTCCTTTGTCAGCAGCCGGTCGAGGATCCAGAAATCCATATGGTTTTCCTTCATGCCGCCGG
>CAMNHT010000009.1 GCA_946539625.1 uncultured Clostridia bacterium
ACGCAGGACGCGATCCTTGACGCCTGCTGCCGTTATGTGCGGCACAGCGGAACACTTGTCTACGCAACCTGTACGATCGTACGACGTGAAAACAGCGAACGCGTGCGTGCTTTCCTCGCCTCTCATCCCGATTTCGTACTTGAGGATGAACGGCAGCTTTTGCCGACGCGTGACGGCACGGATGGATTCTATTACGCAAGAATGAAAAGGAGCTGAACCGATGTACTGGATGGACATGAACGATACGGAGATCGCCGAAACCGTCGGCTCGTTCGTCGTACCGAAATTTCGCATCTCACAGGTGACCGAATGGCTCCGTAAAGGCGTTCGTCCGCAAGAAATGACGAACCTTCCGAAGGATCTGCGATCCAAGCTCGATACGATCCCCTTCGGCGGTGCGACGATCTTTGATAAGCGCGTTTCGCCGAAAGACGGTACGAAAAAATATCTGTTTGCGCTGGAGGACGGCAATCTTGTGGAAGGCGTTCTGATGCGCTATTCCTACGGCAATACGGTGTGTCTTTCCACGCAGGTCGGATGCAACATGGGCTGTCGGTTCTGCGCAAGCACGCTGGAAGGCTGTGTGCGTTCACTTCGACCGGGTGAAATGCTTTCCTTCCTTGCCGAAATCGAACGCGACGAACCGCCCGTTGACGGAAAGCCGCGCACGGTTACGAACATCGTTCTGATGGGCAGCGGCGAACCGCTCGACAACTACGACAATGTCGTAACGTTTTTACGACGCGTCACGAGCGAACAGGGGCCGAATATTTCCGCACGGAACATTTCGCTTTCAACCTGCGGGATCGTCCCGAAGATCTATCGTCTGATCGAAGACGCACCGCACGTGACGCTGTCGATCTCGCTGCATGCGCACTCGAACGAAGTTCGGTCTGAGCTGATGCCGATCAACAAAGCGTATCCGATCGAACAGGTGCTGGAAGCGGCAAAGGCGTACGCCGACAGGACCGGGCGGCGTGTTGTGTTCGAATACGCGCTGATCGGCGGAAAGAACGATTCCGAAGCGGACGCGGACGCGCTTGCCGCAAGGCTTAAAGGCCTCCTCTGCCATGTAAATCTGATTCCGCTGAATCCCGTTAAGGAGCGCGGGCTTGACGGCGTGACAAGATCATATGCGCACCGTTTCCGCGAATGGCTCGAAGAGCGACATATATCGGCAACGGTACGCAGAGAAATGGGCACCGATATCGAAGGTGCGTGCGGACAATTACGAAGGAGGGTTCTCAATGAAATTCGCGGGTAAGACGGAAACCGGACTCCGAAAGCAAAACGAGGATAACTATATGCTGCTGCATACCGATACGCTAGACGCGGTCGCCGTATCCGACGGTATGGGCGGACATCAGGCGGGCGAGATCGCAAGTCAGCTTGCCGTCGAAGCGCTCAAAAACCGGCTTCTTTCGGATCCTTCGGATCCGGAGGCGGCGTTGTCCAGCGCCTTCGCCGAAGCGAACCGCGCCGTGCACGACCTTGCTTCCAAAAATGATGATATGTACGGCATGGGCTGTACACTCGTCGCCGCAATCCTTGAACCGGATCGGTTCGTCGCAGCCAACGTCGGCGATTCCCGTCTCTATCATTTCGACGGCAATATGCTTCTCCAAATCACGCATGACCATTCGTTCGTTGCGGAGCTCGTTCGCCGCGGTGCGATCACGTCGGAGGAAGCCAAGACGCATCCGCGCCGCAATCTCATCACGCGTGCAATCGGTACGGAAATGCGTGTAGCTGTCGACATATTCTCCTGTGAATGGAAAAAGAACGATATGCTGCTGCTCTGCTCAGACGGTCTTTGCGGCGTTCTGGACGATACGGAAATGGCCGCATTTCTTCGTAACCGCACAGATCTTGAAGCGACTTGTACCGCGCTTATTCAGCGTGCGCTGACTGCAGGAAGCCGTGACAATATCACCGTGGTGCTTGCCGTAAACGACGGAGGCGAAGCATGATCGGAACGATCCTTGAACGCAAATACAGGATCGTTGAGCTGATCGGAAGCGGCGGCATGGCGCAGG
The DNA here is from genome assembly GCA_946539625.1 of uncultured Clostridia bacterium. The sequence continues at coordinate 2,037 of CAMNHT010000009.1, forward strand.
TCTATAAAGCTGTCAACATGAGCAACCGCAAAATCGTTGCCGTTAAAATGCTCAAGGATGAATATAAGGACGACGCGGAATTTCTGCGTCGATTCTCCCGTGAGGCAAATGCGATCCTGACCCTTTCCCATGAAAACATTGTCCGCGCGTATGGTGCCGGGACACATGACGGCATGCCGTATCTTGTTATGGAATATGTCGAAGGGCATACCCTGAAAGACTTGATTTCCTCGAACGGCGCGCTGCCAGTACGCACGGCCATCGGCATCACCTGTCAGATCCTCGATGCGCTTTCCGCCGCGCACGCGCACGGCATCATCCATCGTGATGTCAAGCCGCAAAACGTCATTGTCACCGATAAAGGACGGGTCAAGCTGGCAGATTTCGGCATTGCGCGTGAAGCAAAGGCGTCAACCGTAACCTTCTCCGGCAGCAAGGTCCTCGGATCTGTGCATTATATCTCACCGGAACAGGCAAAAGGCACCGTTGCGACCGAGCAGAGCGATTTATATTCTGTGGGCGTCTGTCTCTATGAAATGCTGACCGGCACCGTTCCGTTCGAAGCGGATTCCACCGTAAGCGTCGCGCTGATGCATCTGCAGGAGAAACCGGTCCCACCTGTTCAGCTTGTTTCTGACCTACCCCATTCGCTGAACGATATCGTATTAAAAGCGCTTGAAAAAGATCCGGAAAAGCGTTATCAAACAGCACGTGACATGCGCATCGATCTGGTCCGTTCGCTTTCCGATCCGAACGGTACCTTTGTCAATGACCCAAATGATAAGGGTCAGAAAACCGTTGCACGCCCTTCGATCTATGTTTTGATCGCCGCGGGTGTGTTCCTGCCGATCTTTTTGATCGGGATTTTCGTACTGATCTACGCAACCTCCTGCCGTACTGCTCCGGATCATGAAAGCAAGCCGGAAGAAACTACCGCCGTATTTACGACCGATATGCCTGCACAGGAAACAAAAGATCCCGGCGAAGAATCGGTCATCGTCAGTTACCCGATTCCTGAGCTGATCGGTTATTCTCTTGATGACGCTCTTCGTATTCTGTATCAGACTTACGGATTCACGAATCTGTCGGTAGAGTTTACCGACGATGCTTCGCGCTATTCCCGTCCGAATACGGTTGTTGCAATGTTGATCCCGGGAGTTACTCCCGAACTGTTGTTTGAAGTCCCGACGCCAACGCCGCTGCCTACTCTGACCGCCGAGCCGTTGACGCCGGAACCGGAAACGCCTACTCCTTCCCCAACGCCCTCACCGACACCGGTCGGTGATACGGATACGATTGTCACGGAGCCGTCCGATACGCCGATGATCGACTACGTTCCGCAGGGAACGGATACGCCTTCTCTCGAACCGACATCCTCGTCTTCACCTATGCTGACGCCGACGCCCGAGCCTTCCCATGAACCGAAGCTCTCCACGCTCTCCTACCCCTGCAATACGGAACTTCGTCTGGTTGTCTACAGAACCTCTGTCGGATCCTGCAAGGCGGATATCTCGTTTCCCCTTTCTTTCGGGGAGGAAGATTCGATTCTGCTTGTCGAGATCGGTTTTGAAACCGCGACGTTCGAAGAGATCCCATACCGTGTCATACTGCATTCACGGTTGCGGCAGAGTGAAAAAAAACCGGACGTTCTGGAAAACGCGACCGTGTACTGGTATGAGCCGGTAACACGAAATATGTACCTTTACGTAAACGGGATCGCGCAGTCTTCTCCGCAGTCTGTATCCTTTGCCAAATGACAGAACAGGGTCTTTTACTGAAAGGAATCGGCAGCTTCTATGAAGTGCTGACAGAATCGGGTGAAACCGTGACCTCTAAGGCGCGCGGCGTATTTCGCAAAGAAGGCGTCGTGCCGACTGTGGGAGATCGCGTTCTCATCGAGCGCAAGGAACAGGGATACGCGAAGCTTACCGAGATACGGCCGCGCAAAAATCTTCTCATCCGACCTCCCGTCGCCAACGTAGATCAGCTTCTGATCGTACTGTCCGCATCCGTTCCAGAGCCGGACTGGCTGCTGCTTGATCGAATGATCATCTCCGCAAAACGAACAGGCATTGAAGCGGTACCTATACTCAATAAAATGGATACGGCAGACGAAGGGATCATAAACCGGTTCCGAACGGAGTATCATGCGTTTCCGACGCTGTTTGTAAGCGCTGAGACAGGCGAAGGACTTGACACGCTGCGGATGCAGATGCGCGGCAAGGTAAGCTGCTTTGCGGGACAATCCGCCGTCGGAAAGTCTTCCATATTAAATGCGCTGATTCCCGGACTGCATCTTGAAACCGGCGTGTTGTCAAAAAAGACGGATCGCGGCAGACACACCACTCGTCATGCGGAGCTTTGGCCGTACGAAAACGGCGCAGTGCTCGACACGCCAGGCTTCTCTATGTTCGAAACGGAGTGCCTCGAACAGGAAGAACTGGACGCCTGCTACCCTGAATTTTTACATGCGTTCCCCTGTCGTTTTCCCGGATGCATGCATATCAGTGAACCGGACTGCGGCGTAAAAGCGTTGCTATCGTCCGGTGAACTGACACCGGAACGATATGAACGGTACTGCGAGATTGCATTGGAATACCAAATGAGGAGGAAACATCGTTATGATTAAGATCGCGCCATCGATTCTGTCTGCAAACTTTGCCGCTTTGGGCGAAGCCGTTTCCAAACTGTCCACGCAGGGTGCAGATTGGGTCCATTTTGACGTGATGGACGGTAATTTCGTTCCGAATATCACATTCGGCCCCGATATGTGCAAAGCGCTTCGACCACTGACGGAACTGCCGATTGACGTACATCTGATGGTTGAGCATCCGAGCGACTGGATCGAACCGTTTCAAAAAGCCGGTGCGGACATTCTGACGATCCACGCGGAATCTTCAGAACACCACCTGCACCGGGCATTGCAGTCGATCCATGCCGCAGGCATGAAAGCCGGTATTGTGCTGAATCCCGCAACGCCGATCAACGTGTGCATTCACCTTTTACCGGAATGTGACCTTGTACTTTTAATGAGCGTCAACCCCGGCTTCGGCGGACAGTCGTTTATTCCTGAAACGCTCAATAAGATCCGTGCTTTGAAAGCAGAGATCGAAGCTCGAGGGCTGAATACGCTTATCGAAATCGACGGAGGCGTTAATCCGAATACCGCGAGGCAATGCATCGAAGCCGGCGCGGACGTGCTCGTCGCCGGAAGTGCTGTTTTCAAAGCATCTGATCCCGCCGAAATGATCCGGACTTTGCGCGGATAGATGCGTTTCATAAAAAAAACGCGGCATGCACGCCGCGTTTTTTTGTTATGGTTCTTCTTTTTTCGGGAAACATATCCCCCATATCTTCACGGGATGCTGATTGATCGACCGCTGGCTCTTTAGAAACGCCGAAAGCGTCATCGCCGCCGGTCTGCTGAAATGATTATAAAATGTATACGTCCCATCAGAATTTGCGATCCCGGCAACGTAATGCGCGCCGAACCAGTACCACGCAAGCACGATCACGCCGTCAAAGGGTTCTGTGCATATTGCTTGCTTTGGACGAAACACGGTCACCTCGAAACCCTTTTTACGTAAGTTTTTTGCGATCGAGGACGGGCGTGTCCCGAGCAGACCGAAAAAGTTGGTTTTAATCTGCTTTCGGTCTGCATAATATGGCTCAAAGCGAGTCTCCTCATCGGCTGCACGTTCGATGTTGTACAGCGCGATGAGCCCGCATCCGTTTTTTTCCATCGTGCCGAAGCGTCCGTAACGGCGCGTACCGAAACGTTCGTCGGTCTGTGAGTTCAACAGACCGTAATCGTTCGTCTCATTCATCCTGTCCTCCTTTCAGCCGTTGATATCCGTGTAACGGTCATAATTCGGCTCCGGGTTGACCGTGTAGATGCCCTTGCTTCGTTCCATCCATCCCATACCGACAAACCCTCTGCGCACCGTACAGTAATCTGGATGCACCTCGGAGATGATCGCGTTGACTTCCTTTTCCGTATAGGTGCGGTCCGGCTCAAAGCGGGAAAAAATCTCGCGATAGATGATGAGCCGTTTTTTCAGCTGCGCCGGCATTTGTTCGCAGAAACCGTTCGGCATAAAGCTTTTCAGCACCTTGCGCCGATACTGCTCCTCGCGAAGCGCTTCCGCCGTTTCGCCTTTGTCCTTACAGAAGATCAGTTCTTCAAGCGTGAGTCCGAACACGTCGCGCCGCAGAGAGTAGACCATATAATACTGCTCTCTCCTTGCGTCGACAAGCCCTGCCGCCATCAGCTTCTTCATATGGAAGGAAACCGTCGCCTGTGAAAGATTCAGTCGTTCCGCCAAAAGCTCGGCATAGCAGTCCTTTTCATCAAGCGCGCGCAGAATGCGAAGACGCGTCTCATCCGCGATCGTTTTCAGCAGATTCAGCGTTTCATTCTCCATTCCGTTCCGCCTCCCGCAATACGTCGAGCGCAAACTGCACGGTGATCGCTTTCTGCTCCGCACGATCCGACGCGTCGTAGTCGCCGAGCTTTCGCTGCTGCTCCGCTTCTTCGGAGAAGGATCCGATCAGCGTTTCGAGCGCGTTCGGCCGCATTCCCTCGTGCTCCACGCTTCCGAGCACTTTCAGCATGTCGCCAAGCATACTCGCTTTCATCAGATGGATCGACTGCGCGCGCTTATCACCCTTCTTTGCCGCTTCCGCAGCGAGCGCCGTTTCGCGTTGCGCTTCTTCTTTAAGTGCTGTGTTGTACCGTTCCAAAATATGCAAAACAGATACCTCCTTTCATTTCGATATTCATCGAAATCATTTTAGCATCTGTTTTGATGTATGTCAATATATTTAGTTGAAATCAACAATCACTTCGTTGAATTTCTTATTCTTTCCATAATTGAGAGCCCACGGGGAGCTTCCCCATCCCGAACCGGTCGGCGCGAAGGGCGTTGTGAAGTTCTTGACCTTGGTGTAATCGAAAGTCTTTGCGACCTTGATCGCAAGGTCCTGCACTTCCGCCAGCTTCTTGAGATATTGTTGACCGATCTCATTCAGGGAATTACTCTTGCCGTTCCGCGCTTTTTTCGCTTCCTTGTTCGCCTCGGTACGAATCTCTTCCAGTTCCTCAACGCATGCCTTATACTCTTCAAACAGTTGTCTGTCCTCGTCCGAATACTTTCTCTCGGTCTCAGTTGACGCATAGAAGACGCTGCGTGAAGCGAGATGAATCCCTTCGCCATAGCTATCGGTTCCTTCCGAATTGGTCGGTTCGGCTGTGGGCTGAATGGTCGGCGGATCGGTCGGAGGCGCATCGGTCGGATCGGGGGTTGGATCGTCGGGTGGCGGTGTGGGCGGATCGGTCGGGACGTCTGCCGGTGTTTCACTTGGGCTCGGAGAGGGTGAAACCAACGGAATTTCATTGTCCTCATCGATCAGCTTCTGTACATACTTGGTCAGCGGATCAAGAAGCTCTTTATAATGCGTATAGAGCATATCGCACCAGGTATAACGACCGTACTTCAACGTGTACTTCGAATACTGACTGACCTTTTTGTGATAAACCTTGTTGATGATATCAACGCGATTTGCCTGATCGGTAAAGCAGAAATTCCATTGGAACAATGACGTAAGAGATCCGCTCATGGAATACATACCGATGTTCTCCGGATCAAGGTTATAAGCGAACGCTGCAAGCGACGCCGTCTGCGCAAACGTGCAATTGGTGAACAAGTCGCCGTCAAAGGTATCGACGATCTCCGGGATCTTTGTGATCATTCGATCGGCTTTCATTTGTTTGAACAGCGCGATCAGCATACGTTTCTGTCTGTCAACCCGTCTGGAATCGCTCGTTTCGCTTGCGGAAAGTCCGTTCTCCGCTTTGCGGACGCGGCAATAATCCAGAAACGCCTGCCCGTCGATGTGCTGTAATCCTTTTTCATAGGATCTTCCCTGAATATGGAAATTGATGTCCATGTCATAATCAAGTCCGCCGCAGAGATCGACAAGATCTTTCAGCGACGTCATGGTGACTGCGTAGTAATAATCCACCGGAATCTCGCCGCCGAGCATCCACTCTGCCGCTTCGCAGACCTTTTCGAGGCCCTTCGGATTCTCTGAGCCGTCTTTCTTATAGAGTCCGCCGCCGCAATTCAGGGAAGCGTTCAGTTTATAGATGCCCTTGACGCCGGGGATGCTTGCATACGTATCTCGCGGCAGCGAGATCAGATCGGCGCGATTCTCCGCAAAATTGACTGCAAGGATCATCATGACGTCGGAATGCCATTCCTTTTTGCCGTTCCACGTCAATCTTTCATCGGAGTAGTCTACACCGATCAAGAGGATATTGACGATATCCTTCATCATCTGTGGGTCTGCCTGCTCCAGCAGTTCCTCGTATGGATCGACCGTCGGTTCGGGAGTTGACGTCGGCGCTTGCGTCGCGTCGGCATTCGGCGTTTCCGCAGGCAGGACGTTTGCAGATGTGGATTCCGGTTCTTCCGTCGAAATAATGATAATATCCGTATCTCCGGTTTCCGGCTGTTCAACTTCGCCGTTGCGTTCACCCCTTGCTGCGCATGATCCGTCGTTTCGGAAAGCGGTTCCCGAACCAAGCGAACTGAAGATCAGCGCCGCAATGATGCCGAGCAGCACTGCACAGCCGGCTATCGAAGCGAATAGGATGATCTTTTTCTTTGTTGTCATATTCAACGATCCTTTCGGAGCTTTTTTCTTAATCATACTCTCCTTTTTCGGAAAATGCTACGCAATTGATGATTCGTTACGAACATTTTACAAAAACAACGAAAATCAAATCCTTTCTTTAAAATATACTACGTTTCTCTTCATTTGGTTGCAAAAATAGAAAAAAGGGCTTTCTTTTCCGGGCATTTGTGCTATACTGTAGATTGATTTAATATGGAGGATTGTACATGATCGTAGTCATTCCAGCGTACGAACCGGATGAAAAATTGCTCGGCGTACTCAAAGATTTTACCGAACAGACAACTTTCCCGATTGTGGTTGTCAATGACGGCAGCAGTGAAGTATGCCGTCCCGTATTTGATGCAGTCAGGAGCTTTTCACGCGTCACGCTGCTTGAACATGAAAAAAATCGCGGCAAGGGTGCCGCTATGAAAACGGCGTTTGCATATATCAGGGACAACTACCCCGCTGAAGAAGGCGTTCTTACGGTAGATGCGGACGGGCAGCACCTTCTGCATGACTGTCTCAATGTTTGTGAGGCGTATCAAACGCATCCCGATCTTCTGGTCACCGGTTCCCGGCGTTTTAAGGGAAAGGTCCCGATTCGAAGCCGCATTGGAAACAGCATTACCCGCGGCGTATTTCACCTGACCACTGGCAGCCGTGTTTATGATACGCAGACGGGTCTTCGCGCGTTTTCCGTAAGCCGTATTCCGGAAATGCTCGATCTGCACGGCGACCGGTACGAATACGAGATCCACCAGCTGCTGCACTGCAGTTCGAAGGGTTCCGGCGTGCTTGAGGTCCCGATCGAAACGGTTTACATCGACGATAACAGCTCATCCCATTTCGATACGCTGCGCGATTCGATAAAGATATATAAAGTCATCTTTAAGTTTCTCGGACCGACGTTTCTGAAATTCATGTCGACGTCTTTCGTAAGCTTTCTGATTGACTTTTTAAGCTTCTGCCTCATCTTCTACGGCGTTGTAGCCGCATTCGGCGGATTCTCCGTTGCAAAGGAAATGTTCTCCTTCCGGCGTGAGGTCACGGAAAAGTGGTCTGAAATACTAATTTCGCTGAATCCGATCGTTTTTGTCGGCGGTGGTGCGATCCTTCGTATGGTATCGCTCGTGTTGGCGCGCGTGATCTCTGGCTTCTGCAATTACCTCCTGAATCGGCGTTTCGTCTTCGATGGCTCCAAGAAGGATCGGAATATTGTGAAGTACGCTCTGACCGCCGTTTCGGTCCTGCTTCTGAATTGGTTGTTCATCGAGCTGTTTACAAGCCTCGGCGTTCCCGCATGGCTTGCGAACATCCTGGCGCAGCTGATCTGCTATCCGATCTCCTTTGCACTGCAGCGAATCTTTGTGTTCCACGGCAGAAAGCAATCGTAAAACCATGTCCGAAAAACGTCCCGTTCTTTCCAAAACCGCACAGGCGGTGATCACATTGATCGCCGTCGTGTTGCTGAACCTCACGATCGTTTTTTCTGCAGTCTATATTCTGTTCCATCTTCTCGAATACTACAATCCGCATTCGTTCATCTACGCGAACATTCCTGCCCTACCGATCGTCATTCCGATCCTGCTTGTACTGTCTGTACTGCTGTTTGACTTCCTTCGGATCTGCGGAGCCTTCAGAAACCGGCATTTCAATAAGAGCCGTATGATGCTGATTGTTCTCTGTGATCTCATCCTGTTTGCCGCGCTATCGCTGACGCTGTACATGAAGACCTGCACGACCTCACTCGTTGAGCTGAACGATATCGAAGAATATGCGCTTCCCACTCCTGTTTCCGTAAATCCGCAAACGCCGCTCCCCGTCACAGACGTCGAACCGACGGACAGCGTATTGGAGCATACCCAAGCTACGCCTGCACCGACGCAGGCGCTCATCGTACCGCTTTCCGAGAAGTTCCCTGAGAAGTTCAGCGGAACGCCGAACGAGGAATCATTTGACAAAACCAACGTTGTTGAAACACTTGCCGACGGGACGGAAAAAGTGCTGATCTATACATACAGCGGGAAGAACGCGGCGGTCGATATTTATCATTATCAAAAGAATAAGCTCGAATACCAAGTCGCCGATATCTATGTGCGCGACGCAAACTGCTTCAAAACGAATTACAGCATTTCATACCATCGTAATCAGATCACGCAATTCTACGCCGAGCAGATTCATTCGATCGTTGCGACGAACGGCGACAACTTCAATTCGGGTAAAATCGAAGATGGGATTGTAATCCGCAACGGCGCGCAGCTCTATCCGGAAGACGGCTCACGACAGACGAAGTTCACCCGCGATCTGTGCGTGCTGTACAGCGATGGATCGATGCGCGTATATGACTGCGTGCTCGACACGATCGACTATGATGAGATTCTTTCGAACTACCCGCGCCAGGCGTTTTATTTCGGGCCGAAGCTTCTGAACGACGACGGAACAGCAAAGACAAAGTTCAATTCCAATCTTGGCAAAGTCAATCCGCGAACGGTCCTCGGCTATTACGAACCCGGACATTACGCGCTGCTCGTAGTACTCGGCACGCGCGACATGATCGACTTCCGCGGCAAGAATCTCGGCAACGGCAAGTCGCCCGGCATGACGCTGATCGAGCTGTCCGCGCTATGTGAGGATCTCGGATTCTCAATGGCATACAATCTCGACGGCGGCGGTTCCTCCAGTATGGTCTGGAATCAAACCGTATTCGGTCACAACGACCGCACGCACAGCGATATCCTCGCTGTTGTGGACCCGTAAGGAGGTGCTTATGAACAAAAAGATCCGCAACATCGCAGCGCTCCTTGCGCACATCTGTCTCATCCTTGCAATCGTATATCTCGGATTCTTTATCGTTTGCTCGGTACGCGCACATAATGCCGATGCTTCCGACCAAGAGGATCTGTATCTTCAACAGGCGATGCATGAACACGATTTCTCTTTCATTACGGTCGGCAGAGCGCTCTCCGATCATAACGACCCTGCACGTGAGAACATGCTCATTGCACTCGATCTTGTCGTCCCCTTGCTGTGCCTCGCTTCCGGCATTCTTCTGCAGCTTGCCATGATTCGTCCGCGCCGCAAGCACAAACTTGAAAAACAATCTCAATCTACACAATACAGGAGGTAAGTATGAACCAATCCGATCTTGACCGCACCAATGCGTTGCTCGATTTTATCGAGCGCTCCCCCGTCAGTTTTGCCGCCGTAGAAACCGCGCAGTCCATGCTGGATGAAGCGGGCTACGTCCGTCTTTCTTTTCAGAATGTATGGAATCTTGCGCCCGGCGGCAAGTACTACGTCACGCGCAACGGCTCCTCGCTGATCGCTTTTATCGTACCGGAAAACCCGAACGCGGGCTTTATGATCGCGGCAAGCCACAGTGATTCTCCGTGCTTTAAGCTGAAGACCGATTCCGAAGTTGTCATGTTTGACCGGTATCTGAAGCTCAATACAGAGGGCTACGGCGGCATGATCTGCTCGAGCTGGTTCGACCGTCCCCTCTCCCTTGCCGGACGCGCCATAGTCAAAAACGGTTCGACATTTGAAACACGCGTCGTAACATTCGACCGCGACCTCTGCCTGATTCCGAACGTATGCATCCACTTCAACCGGGAGATCAATAACGGCTATAAGTATAACAAAGCGGTCGATACGCTTCCGCTTCTTTCCAACACAAATGAAAAAGGTTCTGTATTGAAGCTTGTTGCGGACAAACTCGGTGTCGAACCGGATGCCATTGTTTCCATGGATATGTTCGTCATCAACCGTACGCGCGGATCGGTCTTCGGTGCGGACGATGCATTCTTCTGTGCGCCTCGCATCGACGACCTGCAATGCGCATACACCACGCTGGCCGCTCTGATTGAAGCGGAGAGCCCGAAGGCAATTCCCGTCTATGCGCTGTTTGACAACGAGGAGGTCGGCAGTGAAACGAAACAGGGCGCCGCAAGCACATTCCTGTTTGACGTTTTGACGCGCGTTGCCGCGCATTACGATCGTACGCTGTCCGAGATGCTTCCGGCGTCCTTTATGCTTTCGTGCGACAACGGGCATGCGCTGCATCCGAATCATCCGGAGCTAAGTGACGCCAAAAACGCGCCGCATCTGAACGGCGGCGTTGTCATCAAGCACAACGCAAACCAACGCTATGCGACCGATGCGCTGTCCGAAGCGCTCTTTACCGAGATCTGTAAACGTGCCGATGTTCCGGTGCAGCATTTTGCAAACCGCAGCGATATTGCCGGAGGCGGGACTTTGGGCAGCATCAGCAACACACGCGTTTCTTTGAAGACGGTCGATATCGGGCTTGCGCAGCTTGCTATGCACTCGGCAGTCGAAACCGGCGGTGTCAGGGATACCGACTACATGATCCGTGCGGCAAAAGAGTTTTATGAAAGCGCGCTGACCGTCTCCGAAGAGGGCGCGATCGTACTTGAATAATAAGAATACAGCGAAAGCAGGGATTTCATTTCCCTGCTTTCTTTGTATTCAAAAATTGACGGATTGCAAAGAGCTTCAGCCTCTTCGGAAGAACGCCGTAAAGGAACAGAAGCGGATTCCGGTTCAGGCTGTATGCAAAGTGCGGATGTTTTGCAGTAAGTGCTTTCTTGACTATCTTTGCAACGGCTTCCGGCGGGACCGCTCTTGCTTCGACCGTTTTTGTGACGCGCAGGAACTTTTCCGCAACATCCGGATAGTGCGTTGTGCGGTCCGTAAACGTTTCAATGCTTTTCACCGAATCAGAAAGAAGCGGCGTTTCGACCGCGCCGGGACGGATGACAGACACGGATATACCGATTAACTGCAGCTCCATCGCAAGCGAAAACGCAAAGCGGTCGAGCGTGCCTTTGGTGATTCCATAAAGTCCCGTAAACGGCAGCGGATCAATGCTCGAAAGCTCACTTGTAACGAGAACGACCCGTGCACCTTCCGAAAGCATCGGCAAGAACGTTTTGATCACGCGGTACGCGCCGAACACGTTGATCTCGAAGATGCGCCGCATCCGCGTCTCTTCGATCTCGACAAGCGAATCCGCCTCATAGATCCCTGCCATGTATACGATCGCGTCGATGTGATCCGTCTGCTTCTTTGTCGCTTCAAATGCAGCTGTGACTGGGTCTGCGTCGGTCAGGTCGGCATACAGAGGAACGACGCCTTTCGGCAGTTTTATACCGGGGCGGTCCATGCCGAGCACATTAACGTTGTCTTTCAGAAACATTTGGGCGCAGGCGGTTCCCATTCCCCCACCTGCGCCGATCAATAAAACCGTTTTCATTATTGTTTCGAAGCTTTCAGAAGCGCTTCCCATTCCTTCACGATCCTGCGGTCGTCAAAATAGTTGATGCGCATCGCTGCTCTGACGCGAGCAAGCGTTTCATTGGTGATTTCCACCGCCCTCTTCGTGCCTTCTGAAAGGACGTCATACACCGCGTTGATGTCCGCTTCCCACTTTGCGCGTGCGGCGCGGATCGGTGCAAGCTCCGATTCGAGCACGTTGATGAGAAACTTCTTGCAGGTCCCGTCGCCGAGGCCCCCGCGCGTATAGTGCGCTTTCATCTCGTCGAGGTTTGCATATTCGGGCAAAAACTCTGCAAAGTGCGCGTCGCACGCAAACGCGTCGAGATACGTGAACACGACATTGCCTTCGAGATGGCCGGGATCCTCGATGCGAAGGTGCTGCGGATCGGTGAACATCTTGCCATTGATCTGCTTTTTGACGGTCTTCGCGTCGTCGGACAGATAGATGCAGTTGCCGAGCGATTTCGACATCTTCGCCTTGCCGTCAACGCCCGGAAGTCGCCTCTGCGTCTCATTTTCCGGGATCAGCGCCTTCGGGAACACGAGCGTTTCGCCGTAGATGCGGTTGAACTTCTCGACGATCTCGCGTGTCTGCTCGATCATCGGAAGCTGATCCTCGCCGACCGGAACCACAGTCGCGTTGAAAGCGGTGATGTCCGCCGCCTGTGACACCGGATAGCTGAAAAATCCCGCCGGAAGCCCCTCGTCCGCAAAGCCACGCATCTGGATCTCCGCCTTGACGGTGGGATTTCTCGACAGCCGCGCAGTTGTCACAAGGTTCATATAGTAGAACGTCAGCGCATGCAGAGCAGGCAGTGCGGACTGGATGCAGATCGTGGATTTAGCGGGGTCGATGCCGACCGAAAGATAGTCTAGTGCGACCTGAATGATATTGTCACGGATCTTTGCGGGATTGTCCGCGTTGTCCGTCAGCGCCTGATCGTCCGCGATCAGAATGTTGATTGCGTCGAATTTGCCGGAATTCTGCAGCTCCACGCGCCGTTTCAGCGAGCCGACGTAATGCCCGAGATGCAGCCTGCCGGTCGGACGGTCGCCGGTCAGAATGATGTTCTTTTCCTTATCCATAACATGCCTCCGCAGGAAATTTTCGTATATGGTGCATTATACCGCAAAAATGCCGGTTCGTCCATACCGAGTTTCTTGAAACTGTGTGTATTTTATGATAGAATGTACAAAACGGAGGTGCAACATGGAACTGTTCCGATTGACCGACGCGGATTTTGACACACTCGTTCCGCTGCATGTCGCCTATAAGGACGAGATCGGCGAAGAAACGCCGTCTTCGGACGATCTTGCCGCGCTGAAAGATGCGATCCACAATAAACGCATCCTGTTTTTCGGGTATCGTGAGAATGGTCGTCTCGTCGGCTGCTGCTCCGTTTCGATCACTTTTTCCACGTTTCGCTACGGTTCTTCCGGCGTCTTCGAGGACTTCTATATTCTTCCTGCATACAGGCACAAGGGTATTGCGCGTACGCTCGTCCGTTATGCTTATCAAAACAGCGGCGTTATGTCCATGACGGTCGGCTGTGCGGACTGCGATCTTCCGATGTACAAGGCGCTCGGCTTTTCGATCCCGATCGGAAACATGCTTGCTTATGAGGCATAAAGCAAACGCACCGTGTTTACGGTGCGTTTATTCAATGACATCTCTTATTCAAGGAAGTCCTTGAGTTTTTTGCTTCTGGAAGGGTGGCGGAGCTTGCGCAATGCCTTTGCTTCGATCTGACGGATGCGCTCACGCGTGACGTTGAACTCCTTGCCGACCTCTTCGAGCGTACGTGCCTTGCCATCGTCAAGACCATAGCGGAGGCGCAAAACCTTCGCTTCGCGCGGGGTCAGCGTGTTCAGTACTTCTACAAGCTGTTCCTTGAGAAGCGCGACTGCCACGGCGTCTGCCGGCGCCGGCGCATCGTCGTCCGGGATGAAGTCGCCGAGATGCGAATCGTCTTCCTCACCGATCGGCGTTTCCAGTGAGACAGGCTCTTGTGCGATCTTGAGAATTTCACGCACCTTGTCCTCGGAAATACCCATTTCCTTTGCGATCTCGTCGGGACGAGGATCACGACCGAGCTCCTGTACAAGCTGACGGTTTACGCGGATCAGCTTATTGATCGTTTCAACCATGTGAACCGGAATGCGGATCGTGCGAGCCTGGTCAGCGATCGCACGTGTGATTGCCTGACGGATCCACCACGTCGCATACGTCGAAAACTTATACCCCTTGCGGTAGTCAAACTTTTCGACCGCCTTGATGAGACCGAGATTGCCTTCCTGAATGAGATCAAGGAACAGCATGCCGCGTCCGACATAGCGTTTTGCGATCGAAACGACAAGACGCAGATTCGCTTCGGCAAGCTGATGCTTTGCATCAAGATCGCCGTCCGCCATACGCTGTGCGATCTCGATTTCCTGCTGTGCGGTGAGAAGCGGGACTTTGCCGATTTCCTTCAGATACATGCGGACCGGGTCGTCAATGTTGATGCCCTCGGTCGGTGCGAGCATTGTTTCGATCTCGGCGATCTCTTCGTCCATGTCCTCGGGAACTTCGACTTCTTCCACGATGTCGATGTTCAACTCTTCGAGCTCACCGTAGACCTTGTCCATCTGATCGGCGTCAACACCGACCTCGTTCATCACGTCCATGACCTCGTTGAACGTCAGCATGCCCTTCTGCTTACCTCTGTCCAAGAGCTCACGGATGCGTTGTTCGGCGTTGACGGGCTTAGGCTCGTCCTCCTCTTCAAACGGGTCTTCCGGTTTCTCTTCGTCTTCTTCCGGTATCTCGAGCTTTTTCTTACCCTTTGACGCTTTCTTAGGCTTTTCGGGTACATGCTTCTCATCCAAATCGGGTTCGTCCGCCGACGCGGGTTCTGCCGGTTTTTCGATCGATGTGGTCTCTTCTGCTTCGTCAACCGGTTTCGGTTCCGTTTTCTTTTTGTTTTTGGGCGATTTTTTCGTCTTTTCCGGCTTAGGATCGACCGTCTCCTCAAGGAGTTCGACTGTCGTTTCACCCGCTTCCGGCTCAACCTTTTTCGGCTTTACAGCGCGTTTGATCGTCTTTTTTGGCGTTTCCGTCACTTCGATCGGTTCAGTTGCGTCCACAACCTCTTCCTGCTTGGCCTTCCTTGTTTTTTTCGTGGTTTTTGTTTCTTCCATGTCCCGTCTCCTTATTTATTTGCCCGTATTCTTTCTGTGATCTCTTTCAAAACGGTGTCTCGTTCCTCCGCCGTTAAATCCGGTTTTTTAAGTTTTGCCTGCAAGCTTGCGATCTCATCCGCTTGATTTTCTTTGCGCATGCGTCGGATGCAATCGACCGAGGTTTCCTGAGCGTTTTCCATGGCGTCCTCTTCTTTCAGCACTGCCGACGCGATCTCCGCTTCTTTTTCGGGAAGCTCGCTGATATACGCAGCCATTGAAAACGCACTGCCCTTCTCGCACATCTGAAGAAACATTGCGCGATACGTTTCGTTTCGGATCAGTTCCGCAGCGTTTTCACCGATCGCGTATGCAAGAGCCTTCTTGTCATGCAAGCAAGACAGCACGAGCATACGTTCCATTACATCGCGCGGGTCCTCGTCCGTGTCGGTCCGTTTGCGGAATCCGCCGCGAATCGACGTTCTGACTTCGTTGATCTGCAATCCTCCGCTGCGAACGCCCTGCGCTTCCAGCGCTTCAAGCGCGTAGCCGGTCTTCTTTGCAATCTGCTTATAGTAGCGTTCCTGCTCAATCGGCTGCAGACTCGCGACGAACGCACATGCCGCCTTTGCATAGCGCTCGCGGCCGTTCTCATCATTCAGATCATATCCATTCGCCATCGCTTCAAGCTTGAACGCGTTCAGTGAAAGTGCGTTGTCCTTGAGTCTGTCAAAGCCCTCTTTGCCGTAAATCTGAACATATTCATCCGGATCGAGATCATCCGGAATCGTGATGACCCGCACCTCGAGCCCCTCGGAGTTCAAAATGTCGAGCCCGCGAACGGTGGCGTTCTGCCCCGCTGCGTCACCGTCATAGGAAATATATACCGTATTGACGTATCGTTTCAAAAGTCGCGCCTGCTGCTGCGTCAGCGCTGTTCCGAGACTTGCGACAGCATTCTTTACGCCTGCCTTATACAGTCCAATCACATCCATGTAGCCCTCGACCATGATGAGATCATCGAGCTTTTCGTTTTTATGCAGATACAGCCCGTACAGATTGTTGCGCTTGTTATAGACCGGCGTGTCACCCGTGTTGATGTATTTGGGCTTTTCGTCGCCCATCACGCGCGCGCCGAAGCCGAGGACCTGTCCGTTCACACCGAGAATCGGAAAGATCAGCCGACCGCGAAACGCATCATAGACCGTACCGCGTTCGGTATTGTTCACAAGCAGCCCTGCATCGACGAGTTCTTTTTCGGAATAACCCCTGCTCTTCAGAAGTTTCAAAAGCGAATCCCACGTATCTGGCGCGTACCCGATGCCGAACCGTGTGACGATTTCAGCGTTCAGGCCGCGCCTTGCAGCGTACTCCTGCGCATCCTTACCGGTTGCAGGATCTAAAAAACATCTGGAGTAATAGCGCGCCGCCTCGGTGTTCGCCTCGATCATACGCTTCTTATACGCGCGCTGCCGCTGCATTTCTCGGTCGTTGATCTCGTTCGGCAGCTCCATGTTCACGCGATTTGCAAGCTGCTGCACCGCCTCATAGAACGTCAGCCGTTCCATGTCCATGACAAACTGGATGACCGTGCCGCCCGCGTGACAGCCGAAGCAGTAAAAGAGCTGCTTGTCCGGCGAAACGGAGAACGACGGCGTTTTTTCGCCGTGCAGCGGACAGCACGCCCAGAGCTTGCGGCCTTTCGGCTTCAGCTCGACGTATTCCGAAACGACGGAAACGATATCATTCTTGTGTAATAGCTCATCGAGCCATGCGCTCGGAAACGCCATCGTGCGCCCTCCTTTCTCCGAATCTCAAAAACCTCAGCTCCAGCTCTTCGGAACAAACAAATGCTCGAACGTGCTGATTGCGTAAATGTCGCTCATGCCCGCGATAAAGTCCGCAACCGCGCGCTCTTTGCCTTCGGTTTCGAGCGTAAGTTGATACTCTTCATCCAGAATCTCCGGATGTTCAAAATAATACTCATACAGTGCGCGGACGACGCCCTTTGCCTTCCCCTCTTCGCTCTTGGCGATCGGATTCAGATACACACGCTCGAACATAAATCTGCGGAGCACCTTGAATTCTTCGGCATAGTCCGGTGAAAAACGGATATCCGGACTCATTTGACTGTTTTCGATCACGTTGATGATCAGGCTGTTGATGCGCTTCGAATGCGTCGGTCCGAACAGCTCGATACAGGAACGCGGCAGATCTTCCTCAGAAAGTACCCCTGCGCGCATAGCGTCGTCGATATCGTGATTGATGTACGCAATGCGATCTGCAAGTGAAACGACCTTGCCCTCGACCGTTGCGGGACGACCGCTGCTCGTATGGTTCACAATGCCATCGCGTACTTCCCATGTGAGGTTCAGTCCCTTGCCATCGTATTCGAGCTTCTCCACGACGCGCAGGCTCTGTTCATTGTGCTTGAATCCGCCGGGCAGCAGCGCGTTCAACACCTCTTCCCCTGCATGTCCGAAGGGCGTGTGCCCGAGGTCATGGCCCATTGCGATCGCTTCGGCAAGGTCCTCGTTTAGCCGAAGTGCACGCGCGATGGTACGGGCAATCTGCGTAACTTCCAGAGTATGCGTCAGTCTTGTGCGGTAATGATCGCCCTTCGGTGCTAAAAATACTTGCGTTTTATGCTTTAATCTGCGGAATGATTTGCTGTGCAGGATGCGGTCCCGGTCGCGCACAAACTCGGTCCGAACAGGACAAAGCTCCATCGGAACATCGCGACCACGGGTGTTGACAACGAGCATCGCATAGGGTGAAAGCATCTCTTTCTCCCATTCTTCCCGCATTTTTCGGACCGATCCCTGCTCCATAGCCGCCTCCGCGAAAGTATTCTATTATTATATACGCCGAAACTCCAAAAAATCCTTTTTTCTTTTGAAAAAAGTATCATCTGTTCGATTTATGTTCTTTATCGACGCAAA
>CAMNHT010000010.1 GCA_946539625.1 uncultured Clostridia bacterium
TGACGGAGGCGTTGCCGGTGATGGCGACGCAGCCGACGGATTCGCCGTAGGTGGTGTTCGGGCAGCCGCCGAAGATCGCGCCGGCAAAGGAGCCGATGCCGTCGCCGAGCAGCGTGCGGTGCAGACCCGGGTCCTTTGTGAGGTCGGTGCCGATGATGGAAGACAGGTTCTTGTGATCCGCGATATGCTCCGCAAAGACGACGAATGCAACGGGAACGTATGCGACTGCGATTGTTGCAATGTATTCCGGCGTGATGTCACCGATGCCCTTGAATGCCTTCAGGAAGGTGAAATCCGGAACCCAAGTGATGTTCTCGAACAGTGCAAAGTTGATGACCTTCAGCGCGTCGTTGCCGGTCGCGTTGCCGATCACCGTGAAGATCGCGGCGGTCGCATAGCCCGCGATGATGCCGATGACGAACGGGATCATTTTCAGCATCTTCTTACCGAAGACCGAGCAGAGCATGGTGACTGCCAACGTGACGAGGCCGCAGATCATGCAGACATACGTGGAAGCCGTAGAACTGGCGCCGACGAGATCGCCGACCGCGTTGCCTGCGAGCGAAAGACCGATGATCGCAACGGTCGGCCCGATGACGACTGCGGGCATGATCTTGTTGATCCACTTGACGCCCGCAAACTTAACGGCGATCGCGATGATCACATAAACGAGACCGGCGAAGCATGCGCCGATGATGAGACCGAGATAGCCAAGCTCAACATTGGAAACGGCGCCCGCAAATGCTGCGAACATCGAGCCGAGGAACGCGAACGAGCTGCCGAGGAAGACCGGGCTTCTGAACTTTGTGAAGAGTAGATAAACAAGCGTGCCGACGCCTGCGCCGAACAGCGCGGCGGTCTGGCTCATGCCGTTGCCGACGATCGCCGGAACTGCGATGGTCGCAGCCATGATCGCGAGGAGCTGCTGCAGTGCAAAGAGCAGCGTCTGACCGAATTTGGGTTTGTCCTTGATGTTGTAGACCAGATTCATAATGTACCTCCCTGTGTCCTTTTATTATGCTGTGTCTATTGAGAAGCCGTTTTGCGGCTGTTCCCCTGTTTATCCGTCCTGTCTCGACAGCGCGATCTCGTTTTTGCCGTCGATCTCCATCACGCGCACGCTGACAAACTCATTCCGTGCGGTCGGTACGTTTTTCCCGACGAAGTTTGCGGCGATCGGAAGCTCGCGGTGTCCGCGATCGATCGCAACGCAAAGCCGGATCGCTGCTGGTCTGCCGAGCCGGATCACCGCCTCCATGGCGGCGCGGGCGGTGCGGCCCGTGTAGATCACATCGTCTACGAGCACGATCACCTTGCCGTTTACGTCGAACGGAATGTCCGTTCCGTGCACCTGCGGTGTCGGAAAGAGTTCCTTTAAGTCGTCGCGGTAAAGCGTGATGTCAAGTGCGCCGAGTTCGACCCGTATATCCGAAAACCGCTCGATGTTCGCCTTGATCCGCTGCGCAAGCGGGACTCCGCGGCGGCGTATGCCGATCATATAGAGTTCCGTCGTACCCTCGTTTTTTTCAATGATCTCATGGGAAAGACGCATCAGCATGCGGTCCATGGCCTTTTCATCCACCAGAATGTGTTCGCTCATTGCGTCCTCCTTCCCATAAAAAAATCCTGCCGTGCTCGGCAGGATGCAATACACCGTTTGTGCGCGTATGGACCTTGCCGGCATCTCGTACCGAATTAAAGGATCATCTTTTAAGAATATAACACAGGATATGGCATTTGTAAAGATGTTTCTTGTATATATTTTGTATTTTTTCATTTTTATAAATCCGGTTTTTGCCCTTGTGAAAACGAGCGCCATATGGTAAAATATGAAATCTACGGAGGTATGTAATGCCATACTTTACACACGGTGAAACCAAGAACAAACTGGTCCTTTTATATATCGTCACCCGCGCGGACGCGATCCCGACACGCGCGCAGCTATATCGCACTGCGATTTTGAACTCTGAGATCGAATACTTCGCCTTTGAGGAAGCACTTGGCGAGCTCATCGAAGACGGGCTTCTGACCGAAGTTCCGAAGGCGTTCGGCGACTGTCTCGGCGTAACCGATCTCGGGCGGGAAGCGCTTTCCATGTTTGAAAAGAGCATTCCGCAGGACGAACGCAAAAAAATCGACGCGTACCTTTCGGCTCATAAAAACGAGTTCCTGCGCGAAACGCAAATTTCAAGCCGCATCGAAAAGACAGATTCCGGCGTGATGCTGCATCTTTTCATCACTGAAACGGACCGTGTGATTCTGTCTGTGTCGCTCGCCGCTGCAAATGAGGAGCAGGCGATGGCGATGCGCAGTCGGTGGGAAGCCGCAGGCGAATCGGTCTATAATTACATCTGGGACATTCTGTCGAAGGGACAGAAGCATTGAGAGGCATATGGATTTATCAAAACTCAACCCGCCGCAGCGAGAAGCGGTTACAACCACGGAAGGACCGCTTCTGATCCTTGCCGGTGCGGGCAGCGGAAAGACGCGTGTTCTTACGCACCGCATAGCATATTTAATAGAAGAAAAAGGTGTCTCGCCGTACCGCATCCTTGCACTGACGTTTACAAACAAAGCCGCAAAGGAAATGCGCGAACGTGTCGATACGCTTGTAGAGACCGATGCGAAATCCATCTGGGTCGCGACGTTCCACGGTTTCTGCGCGCGTCTTCTTTCCATGGAGATCGAACGGCTCGGCTACGGCAAGTCGTTCATCATCTATGACGAGCAGGATCAGCAATCGCTGATCGGACACATCATCAAAGATATGAACCTGAACGATAAGGTCTTCAGTAAACGCATGCTTTCGGGGATTTTTTCGCATGCAAAGAACCACTCCCTCTCCCCTTTGGCGTTCCTGCGTGAAACGGGACAGCCGACACAGATCTTAGAAGCGTTCAAGCTCTATGAAAAGCGGCTGAAGGACGCAAACGCGCTCGACTTCGACGACCTGCTGCTTTGCACGATCCGCCTCTTTGAGGAGAATCCCGATGTACTTGAAAAGTGGCAGGAGCGATTCCGCTACATTCTTGTCGACGAGTATCAGGACACAAACCTTGCGCAATACCACATTGTGAATCTGCTTGCGAAAAAGCACCGGAACCTCTGCGTGGTCGGCGACGACGACCAGAGCATTTATGCATGGCGCGGCGCGGACATTCGCAACATTCTCGAGTTTGAAAAGGATTTCGAGGGCTGCAAGGTCATTCGGCTCGAACAGAACTACCGCTCGACCGAAAAGATCCTCGACGCGGCAAACGCCGTCATTCTTAACAACAAAGGACGCAAGGAAAAGAAGTTGTGGACCGCGGAAAAAGGCGGCGCACCGATCGACGTGCACGAAGCGACTGACGAACGCGACGAAGCGTACTATATCTGCTCGCATATTGCGGGCGGCGTCCGGTCCGGCGCGCGGTACGACGATTTTGCGATTCTCTACCGTACGCATGCACAAAGCCGCGTTCTTGAAATGATGCTGAAAAGCTTTCTGATCCCCTATCGCGTCTACGGCGGCGTTTCGTTCTTCTCGCGCGCGGAGGTCAAGGATGTCCTTGCATATCTCAGGTTGATCTTAAACCCCGCGGACGACGAAGCATTTCTGCGCGCGGTCAACACCCCGCCGCGCGGCATCGGCGCGCAGAGCATTGCGGCGTTAAGTGACAGTGCACACCGGCGCGGTATCCCGCTGATGAGTGCCGTGATCGCGCCTGACGACGTTCCCCCGCGCACTGCCACGAAGTTCACGCCTTTTTTGAATCTGTTCCAAAAGCTCTATGAGCTTCTGGATACGATGCCGCTTGCGGACTTTGCGCGGGAAATGCTGGACAGGATCGGATATGACGCGTATCTCAGGGACGATAAAAAAGAGAATTACGAATCCCGTGCCGAGGTCGTTGAAGAACTTTTGGGCTATATCGAGGAATTCGAGAAAAGCTACACCGAAGCCGACGGCAATGTTCTGCAGTCATTCTTGACGAACGTCGCGCTCTTTTCACAAGCGGACAATGTCGATGAAACAAACGGCTGTGTGAATCTGATGACGCTGCATGCTGCGAAAGGTCTTGAGTTTCCGAACGTGTTTCTTTGCGGTATGGAGGAAGGACTCTTCCCTTCCGCGCAGTCCTCTTTTGACGACGATAAGCTTGAAGAAGAACGGCGGCTATGCTACGTGGGCGTGACCCGTGCAAGGAAGCGTCTGTTCCTGTCCTACGCAAAGGAACGCATGCTCTACGGACGCACGGAACCTGCGCTTCCCTCGCGTTTTCTCACCGAGATGGGCGACACGATCGAGCTGCCGGGTACAAAGATGCGGAGACCTCCGGCAACGGAACGCAGATGGGACAACGGAAGCACTTTGTCATCCTTTGCCTCACCGATTGCAAGAAAACCGAAAGAACCGATGAAGGTCGACGTCGGTACCAAGCCGGAACCGCCGAAGAAAGCTACAAATTTTGCCGGTAGAGTCGGCGACCGTGTCCGGCACAAAGCATTCGGCGACGGCGTGATCACCGGACTTTCCGGCAGCGGCGCGTCGATGATCGTACAAATTCGCTTCGACAACGGGGCGGTCAAAAAACTTGCGGCGGGCTTTGCACCGCTCGAAGTATTGGAGTGAATTATGGTTACAGAACGGCAGAAAGAACTTGTTGCGATTTTGAATCGTTATGCGGCGGCGTACTACGAACAGGACGCGCCGCTCGTTTCCGACGCGGAATACGATAAGCTGTACGACGAGCTTTTGGCGCTTGAAGCGAAAAGCGGCGAAGTGCTTCCCGACAGTCCGACGCTTCGCGTCGGCGGCGCACCGCTGAAAAGTTTTAAGGAACACGTCCACCTCGGGCGGCTTTGGAGCCTTGACAAGGTCCGCACGCGCGAAGGGCTCATCGATTTTGTCCGTAAGGTCACTGCGGCGTCTCCGGAGCCGCCGTTGTTTGCGCTTGAATACAAGTTCGACGGACTGACTGTGAATCTGACCTATGAAAACGGTGTGCTTACCGAAGCGGCGACGCGCGGCAACGGCGTTGTCGGCGAAGCGATCCTGCCGCAGATCCGCACGATCCGCAACGTTCCGCTTTCGATCCCGTTCAAGGGGCGTATGGAGGTGCAAGGCGAATGCATCATGCGACTTTCCGTGCTAGAAGCGTATAACAAAACAGCGGACGAACCGCTGAAAAATGCGCGTAACGCCGCAGCAGGCGCGCTGCGCAACCTTGACCCCGCGGTTACGGCGGCAAGGAAGCTTGACGTGTTCTGCTATAACGTCGGTTATATCGAAGGCAGGGAACTGCACGACCAGAAGGAGATGCTCGATTTCCTCAGGGAGAACGGATTGCCGGTCTGTCCGTTCATGAAATGGCTTCGTACGCCGGACGAGATCATGGCAGAGATCGACCTCGCCGAACAGCGCCGCGATACGCTCGATTTTCTGATCGACGGCATGGTCGTGAAGGTGACGGACTTTGCGCTGCGCAGAGAGCTCGGCGCGACCGAAAAGTTCCCGCGCTGGGCAATGGCATATAAGTTTGCGGCGGAGGAGCGCACCGCAACGGTTCTGGACGTAACCTGGGAAGTCGGCAGAACCGGGAAACTCACACCGCTTGCGCACATTGAACCGGTCGAATTCTCCGGCGTCACAGTCAAAAAAGCGACGTTGAACAACTGGGATGACGTGCAGCGGAAGCGCGTCGGGATCGGCTCGCGCGTGTTCATCCGCAGAAGCAACGACGTGATCCCGGAGATCCTCGGCGCGGTGCCGGGCGACAAGCCCCTGCGCCCCGTGGAAAAGCCCACGGTCTGCCCGCAGTGCGGCGCGCATGTCGAGATGCGCGGTGCGCACCTCTTCTGCACGAACTCGCTTTCCTGCCGTCCGCAGATCGCGGCGCGGCTTTCGCACTACGCGTCCCGCGACGCCATGGATATCGACACGTTTGCAGGAAAGACCGCCGAACAGCTCATCGACGCATTCGGCATCAGTACGATTCCTGAACTGTATGCGCTTTCACATGAACAGCTTGCGACACTCGAACGCTTCGGGCACAAGAAGGCGCAAAATCTTTTGAACGCGCTCGAAGCGAGCAAGCACCGCCCGCTTGCGGCGTTCCTTTACGCGCTCGGGATCCCGAACGTCGGCGTCAAGACCGCAAAGGATCTTGCGCGGCACTTCGGCACATTGACCGCGGTGCGGCACGCAAGCAAAGAAGAGCTTGCCGCGATCGACGACGTCGGCGACATTGTTGCGGATGGGATCGTATCGTTCTTTGCGGACGCTCGGATCGCGGACCAGATCGACCGTCTCCTCGCTCTCGGTGTTCAGCCCGAGGAAGCGGAAATGGCTTCCGACGGTCCCCTGCCGCTTGCCGGGCTTACCGTCGTCATAACGGGGACGCTCAGCACGCTGTCGCGCCGCGACGCGGAAGCGCTTGTGGAAAACAACGGCGGCAAGGCGGCCGGAAGCGTTTCGAAGAACACGTCGTTCGTCGTCGTCGGCGAAAACGCCGGCAGCAAGGCGGACAAGGCGCAATCCCTCGGCATCCCGATGCTGACCGAAGAAGAATTTTTGAAAAGGATCGGAAAATGAAACTCGGAAAACTTGACAACGATACATTGGAACGGCTGATCCTCGATCGGTTCAGAAAGACGCGCCCCGAATCGTTCGGCGCGCCGCACATCGGCATGGACTGTGCGATGCTGGATTTTAACGGTGACCTTATTGTGACAAGCTGCGATCCTATCACGAGCGCGGACGCAAAACACATCGGCGCTCTGTCCGTGCACGTCAACTGCAACGACGCAGCAGCGGGCTGCGCGGATCCTGTCGCTCTGCTTGTAACGCTTCTTCTCCCGCCTACCGAAACCGAAGAAACCGTCGCCATGATCGCAAAGGATCTGCAGGAAGCGGCGGAACATGCAGGCGTCGACATCATCGGCGGACATACCGAGGTGACCGATGCAGTTACGCGCGTCACGACCTGCACGACCGTGATTGCAAGAACGCCGAAGGCGAAACGCCTTTCGGGCGCAAAGGTCGGCGATGCAATCGTAATGACGAAGTGGGCAGGACTTGAAGGCACAATGTTGATTGCATCCGATCATGCAGAAGAGCTCACTTCCCTCCCTGTTGAAGTGGTCGAACACGCTAAAACGTTGTTTCGGTATCTGTCTGTCGTGCCGGAAAGCCGAATCGCAATGCAGAAAGAAGCGCACGCCATGCACGACGTGACCGAAGGCGGCGTTTTCGGCGCGGTCTGGGAGCTTGCGATGCAGCAGCATCTCGGCGCCGTCATTGACAGGAGCGCTATCCCGATCCTTCCTGAGATCAAAACGATCGCGGACGCTGTCGGGCTTGACCCCTATCGTCTCATGTCGAGCGGCTCTATGCTGATCGCGTGCGATAACGGCGCGGACATGGTTGCTGCTCTGCATGACGCGGGCATTCCCGCTGCCGTCATCGGGCAAATTACAGAACGGGATTTTCGCTTTACAGACGGTTCGCCGCTCGATCCGCCCGGCGCGGACGAGCTGTATCGGCTGTTTTAAGCCGAATTTCATGAAAAAATCCGGTTCCGCACTTGTGTTTTCGGAACGGAATGTGGTATACTGTGGATTTGCGGAGGTAAGTGTATGAAAAGCATGACCGGATACGGAAAAGGCGTCGCGTCCAACGACGGACGCGAACTGACCGTCGAACTCAAGAGTGTGAACCATCGGTTCCTTGACGTTTCGATGCGTCTTCCGCGCGTGCTTTCGTGCATTGAAGATCCGCTGCGTCAGACGATCGCCGCACGGCTTTCGCGCGGGCACGTCGATGTATTCGTAAACTACCGCAACACCCGCACCGACGCAAAGACCGTACGCGTGGACGACGCGCTGCTCTCCGCATATGTAAAGGCGGCAAGGTCAGCGAACGAAACGCTCGGGTTGAAGGACGACCTGACGCTTTCGAATGTGCTGCGTCTTCCGGACGTGACGGAGATCGTTCCCGCCGACGAGGACACGGACGCGCTGATCGCTCTTGCAAAGGAAGCGACGGGCCTTGCGCTGAACGGTTTGATCGAGATGCGCGCCGCGGAAGGAACCCGACTTCGCGCCGCGCTGCTTTCCGGTGTCAATGCAATGGACGCGTATCGTGAGGAGATCCTTGCGCGCGCGCCGTTCGTTTCGGAGGATTACCGCAAAAAGCTGAACGAAAGGATCGAATCGGTGCTTTCAAGCAGCGAGATCGACCGCACGCGGCTTGCAACGGAGGTCGCGCTGTTTGCGGATCGCTGCTGCATCGACGAGGAGCTTGTCCGGCTGAAAAGCCACATTGCGCAGTTCCGCATCTATCTCGATTCGAAAGAACCGATCGGAAAGAATATGGATTTCATCGTGCAGGAAATGAACCGCGAGTGCAACACGATCGGCAGCAAGGCAAACGACGCCGCGCTGACCAAAGCGGTGCTTGCCTGCAAAGCGGAGATCGAAAAGCTCCGCGAACAGATCCAGAACGTGGAGTGAGCGGCATGACGGACAATTCTGCACTCGTTTCGGTCGGGTTCGGAAACATCGTTTCCGGCGCCCGCATCATCGCGGTCGTTACGCCGGATTCGGCGCCCGTCAAGCGTCTCATTCAGGACGCGCGGGAACGCCGTCTTCTGATCGACGCAAGCTGCGGCCGCAAGACACGCGCCGTGCTCGTCATGGACAGCGGACACGTTGTGCTCTCGGCGCTGCAATCGGAAACTGTCGCGCGACGGCTGAACGCCGAATACCGTGCGGAAGGATAAGGAGCATCGTATGGCAAGGAAGAGAAAAGGACTTTTGCTCATTGTGTCGGGTCCGGCAGGCGTCGGCAAGGGCACGGTGAACGCCGCTTTGATGGCGAAGCACCCCGAGATCAAAATGTCTGTCTCCGCTACGACGCGCGCGCCGCGTCCCGGCGAGATCGACGGGGTCCACTACTTCTTCAAAACGAAGGAAGAATTCGACCGCATGATCGGGGAGAACGCGTTTCTCGAGTATGTGCATGTGTTCGGCATGAACTATTACGGCACGCCGAAAGCGTTTGTCGAGGCGGAGCGCGAAAAGGGCAATCACGTCATTCTCGAAATCGACGTGCAGGGCGCAAAGAAAGTCAAAGCCGCCTGTCCCGACGCCGTCATGGTATTTATCGCTCCCCCGTCTCTCAAGATCCTCAAGGATCGGCTTGTTGGACGCGGAACCGAAACGCAGGAGTCGATCGATGTACGCACGGCAACGGCACTCGAAGAACTCAAATCGCTGCCGGACTATGACTACATGGTGATAAACGACGTGGTTGAGGAAGCGGTCGGCGAAATGGAAGCGATCCTTGCCGCAGAGCTCCTGCGCACCGGAAGAAATATAGAACTGATCACGAAACTGAATGGAGGCGAAACGATATGATGAATTATCCTTCTCTGAACGAGCTGGTGGAAAAGGCCGGCTGCCGCTACATGCTGGTGACCGCCGTTGCAAACCGTGCGAGACAGCTCCAGGATCATCCCGAGAAGCTCGGCAACAACAAGCCCGTATCGATGGCCGTGGACGAACTGTACCACGACAAGCTGATTCTGAACGCACCGAAAGAAGGTTAAAAACCGTCTTTTTGCCCGTTGCGTTCGCGCACGGGCATTTTTTATAGGAGTCGGACATGTTTGCCGAAGTGATCGTTGACATTGCGCATACCGCGGTGGACCGTCGGTTCACCTACCGCATTCCCGAGGAGCTCCCCGTTTCCGTCGGGCATCACGTGATGGTGCCGTTCGGACAGGGCGACCACGTAAAGGAAGGCTTTGTCGTTGCGCTGAAAAGTTCGGCGGACTATCCGGAGATCAAGGACATTCAGAAGATCATTGAGCGCTACCCCGTCCTTCTGCCCGATCAGATCGCGCTGGCGGAATGGATGAAGGACGCGTACCATTGTCTGTTCGTCGACGCGCTGCGGCTGATGATCCCCGCGCAGATACGCGGTATGCGCATCAAGGAAAAGAAAGTCCGTACCGTTCGGATCGCCGAAGGCGTCGACGTCGGCGCCGCTCTTGACGCATTGAAAAGCGCGCCGGCACAGAAGCGCGTGTTCGAGCTTGTCGCAAGGATCGGCGCGGAAGCGTCGGTTCCCGATATCAACGCATTCTACCCGGGCAGTACGCCTGCGATCGGCGCGCTGATCAAAAAAGGGTACCTTGCGGAGCTGAGTGAAACCGTCTTCCGCCGCCCGGATAAGCTGCGGATGCACACGCCGGTCTATGAGCTGACCGAAGCGCAGGCGCACGCCGCGGACGAAATCAAAGCCGCGTCGGAACGCGGCGAAGGCGACGTGCTTTTGCTGTACGGTGTGACCGGAAGCGGCAAAACCGAGGTATATCTCAAGGCAATCGAGGATTGTCTTTCGACCGGCAGACAGGCGATCGTGCTCGTGCCGGAGATCTCGCTGACGCCGCAGACCGTAGGACGGTTTTCGGATCGGTTCGGCGATCGGATCGCGGTGCTGCACAGCAGGTTAAGTGCAGGCGAGCGTTTTGACGAATGGCGGCGGATCCGGTTGGGCCTTGCGGACATCGTGATCGGCGCGCGCAGCGCCGTCTTTGCGCCTGTTGAACGGCTTGGGCTCATCATCATCGATGAGGAGCATGAATCGAGCTATCAGAGTGAAACGCAGCCGCGTTATCTTGCGGGTGAGATCGCCGCAAGACGCGTGAAAACCGCGGGCGGCGCGCTCGTGCTCGGCAGTGCGACTCCGTCGCTTTTGAGCTATTCGAGAGCGCTCGGCGGTAAGTACAAGCTTCTGACTCTGCCGGACCGCGTGGCGGGAAGACCGCTGCCTGCTGTTGAGATCGTCAACATGCGCGACGAACTCCTGATGGGCAACAACAGCATCTTTTCCGACAAGCTCGCGGAACGTCTCAGTGAATGCCTTGCCGCGGGACAGCAGGCGATGCTGTTCATCAACCGCCGCGGATACGCGACGTTCGTCAGCTGTCGCAGCTGCGGATACGTCTTAAAATGCGACAACTGCGATATTTCGATGACGTATCATAAGACGGAATCGCGTACGCGCTGTCACTACTGCGGCGCCGTAAAGCCGCTTCCGAAGGAGTGTCCGAACTGCAAGAAGCCATTTATCAAGCAATTCGGCATCGGCACGGAGCAGGTCGAGGAAGCGGTTCATAAGCTCTTCCCTGCCGTCCGCACGCTTCGCATGGATACGGACACGATGCGCGAAAAGGGCAGTTATGAAAAGCTTCTTTCCGCATTCCAGCGCAAAGAAGCGCAGGTTCTGATCGGTACGCAGATGATCGCCAAGGGGCACGATTTCCCGAACGTCACGCTGGTCGGCATCGTCGCCGCGGACACCACGCTGAACCTGCCGGACTACCGCGCGCCGGAACGCACGTTCCAGCTTCTGACACAGGTTGCCGGACGCGCGGGACGGGATAACCTTCCGGGACGCGTCGTACTGCAGACCTATGAACCGAATCACCCGATCATCCGCTTTGCGAAGGCGCAGGACTACCCCGGCTTCTTCCATTACGAGATCGCCGAGCGCAAAAAGATGCTCTATCCCCCGTTCTCCCTCTTTCTTCGCGTGGTCTTTGCGGACCGAAATGAAAATACGGCGGAACGCGCCTGTCTCGAATACGCGAAGGCGCTGGAAACAGAGCTCAGAACCGCGCTCGGAACCGAAGGACGGCAGGATCTCCTGCTGCTCGTTGCGGCGGAAGCGCCGGTCGCGCGGATCTCGGGATACACAAGATACCAGATTCTTATCAAGCTGCTGCGCACAAAGCGGCTGAAAACCGCCGTGGATACCGTTTCCGCATTCCACTACGCACGCCGCGGCGTCTGCGAAGAAACGCAGCTTGAGATCAATCCACAGGAGATGTTCTGATATGAAAAAAAAGAATCGATATAAACCGCTGTTTTTGCCCTCGATGAAGGGTACGGGCGGATACTTTTTCCTCGGCGCGATCGAGGTGATCCTCGGCATCGTGTCGCTGTACTGCGCCTCGATCGTGACAAGCTATACGCTCGACTGGGTCCTTTTGGGCAAGGACCCCTCGATCCCCGACGCGCTGTTTCAATGGCTCCGTTCACTCGGTCCCGTTTCGCAAAGTTATTGGCTCTGCGGCGCGTTCTTCTTTCTGTTCACCGTGCTGGAAGGTCTGTTTATCTTCCTGCGCAGAAGAAACGTCGCAAAGGGCGCCGAGCATCTCGCGAAGAACATGCGCGACAAGCTCTACCGCAAGCTGAACGCCGTTCCATACGATTATCATAAGCATGTATCGACCGGCGATCTTGTACAGCGCTGCGCATCCGACGTTGATACCGTGCGCAAATTCGTCGTCAATCAGCTGATGGAGATCGTGCGTATCGTCGTTATGTTCGGCATTGCCGCTGCGCTGATGTTTTCGATCCGATGGGAAATGGCGTTGATCTCGATGGTCAGCATGCCGATCCTGACCGTTTCGAGCTTTTTGTATTTCCGTTATGTACAAAAATACTTCACCGAAGTGGACGAAGCCGAAGGCGCGCTGTCGACCGCTGTGCAGGAAAACCTGACCGGCGTGCGCGTGGTACGCGCGTTCGGGCAGCAGCGTGCCGAATACGACAAATTCACACGGCTCAACGACGACTTCCGCAGAAAAAATATCCGACTCGTGAATCTGCTCGGGTTCTATTGGGGAAGTTCCGATGCGATCGGCTATATCCAGATCGCGCTTTCACTGGTATTCGGCATTCTGTTTTACGTCAAAACGGACGGCGGGTTTTCGCTTGGCGATATCTATCTGTTTCTGTCGCTGACAAGCCGTCTCACATGGCCGGTGCGACAGCTTGGGCGTGTTCTCGCCGACATGGGAAAAGCAACCGTATCGCTGGATCGACTGAACGAGATCATGGAGGCAGAAGATGAAACCGAACCCGGCAAAGCGCTGACAGGCTGCAATCTTTCCGGCGATATCACATTCCGGGATGTGACGTTCGGGTATGATAAGCCGAACGATGTACTGGACGGCATCAGCTTTACTGCAAAGGCAGGTCAGACGATCGGAATCTTGGGCAGTACCGGCAGCGGAAAGAGTTCGCTTGTACAGCTTTTGCAGCGGCTCTACCCCGTCACCGGCGGCGAAATCACGATCAACGGAACGCCGATCAACGACATCGACCACGCGACACTGCGGAAGAGTATCGCGATCGTACTGCAGGAACCGTTCCTGTATTCCCGTTCGATCCGTGAAAACATCATGCTGACCGCCCCGGACGCGACGGAAGCCGAGCTCTTTGAGGCGGCGCGGGAAGCAGCCGTACATGACGTGATCGAGAAGTTCGCGGACGGCTATGACACGGTCGTCGGCGAACGCGGCGTTACGCTGTCAGGAGGACAGCAGCAGCGTGTTGCGATCGCACGCGCACTGATGCAGAAGGCGCCGATCATGATCTTTGACGATTCCATGAGTGCCGTAGACACCGAAACCGACGCAAAGATCCGCGATGCGCTTCGCCGACATCACGGCGACGGGATCCTGTTCATCATATCGCACCGGATCACGACGCTCAGAGAGGCGGACAGAATCCTCGTGCTCGATCACGGCAAGCTTGTTCAGCAGGGCACGCATGACGAACTGCTCCGAGAGGAAGGCTTATACC
Organism: uncultured Clostridia bacterium; assembly: GCA_946539625.1. Next base: position 13,645 of record CAMNHT010000010.1, read on the forward strand.
GGCGTATTGCCGAGATTCAGGATTATCGTGCGGAAGGAGGCGAAAACGCATGAGTTATGATAACGAGGCCGAATTCGACCGCGAAGAGAAAATGGATGTGAAGCTGTGGAAGCGGCTCTTCGGTTACGCGATGCGCAACCGTGCGCTGTTTATCCGCATTCTTCTGAGCATGCTGATCGTTGCGATCATTGACGCGCTGTATCCGGTCCTTACGCGCTATGCAATCGACCATTTCGTGCGTCCGGACGCCGCTCCGACCGTCGATGGACTTTGGCTGTTTTTCGGCATATATGCCGCGCTTGTCATTCTGCAGGGATTCTGCACGATGCGTTTTATCGGTCGCTCCGGTGAGATGGAGATGGCGATCTCCTATGCGATCCGGCAGGAAGCATATCTGAAACTGCAGACGCTGTCATTTTCGTTCTATGACAAGACCTCTGCGGGCTATCTGATGGCGCGTATGATCAGCGACGTTGCGCGTCTTTCCGACATGATCGCATGGAGCATCACGGACTTTCTGTGGTCCGGATTCTACATTCTGTTCTGCTTCGGCGCTATGTTCTGGTTCAACTGGAAACTTGCGCTGATCGTGCTTGCAGTCATTCCCCCGCTTGCGATCGTCAGTCTGTATCTTCAGAAAAAGATCCTCCGCTATCAGCGCGTGTCGAGGAAGCACAACTCCCGCATCACGAGCGCATTCAACGAAGGCATTATGGGCGCAATGACGACGAAAACGCTCGTCCGCGAAGAACAAAACGCGACGGAATTCGAAGCGATCACGACGGACATGCGCAAAGCAAGCGTCAAGGCCGCCGTGCTGTCCGCAACATTCTTTCCGCTCGTCGTTTCGCTCGGTGCGGTCGGAACAGCATGTGCGCTGATCTTCGGCGGCGCAGGCGTCAAAGCGACACTCGGCGGCGCGGAGACCTTTCTCGGCGTCATCACCGCCGGAACGCTCGTGTCGTTCATCAACTACGCGTCGAGTCTGTTTGATCCGATCCAGCAGCTTGCAGGCATCTTTGCCGACATGCAGAGCGCACAGGCAAGCGCAGAACGCGTCCTCTCCCTGCTCGACACCGAATCCGAGGTTTCTGACACACCCGAAGCAGAAGACAAATACGGTACATCTATGGATCCGAAGCGTGAAAACTGGGAACCGATCGAAGGCGATATCGTATTTGATCACGTCGACTTCTACTACAAGGAAACCGAACCTCTGCTCCGTGATTTCAATCTGCACATCCGTGCGGGCGAGACGATCGCATTGGTTGGCGAAACCGGTGCTGGCAAGTCCACGATCGTCAACTTGATCTGCCGTTTCTATGAGCCGAAGAAAGGCCGTATTCTGATCGACGGCAGGGACTACCGCGAACGCTCGCAGCTTTGGCTTCAATCATCGCTCGGGTATGTGCTGCAAAGCCCGCATCTGTTCTCCGGCACGATCCGCGACAACATCCGCTTCGGCAGACCCGATGCGGACGAGGAAAGTGTGCGGCGCGCCGCCGCAATGGTCCATGCGGACGAATTCATCGAACGGCAGCAAAAGGGCTATGACACCGAAGTCGGTGAAGGCGGCGTACGGCTCTCCACAGGACAGAAGCAACTCATTTCCTTTGCGCGCGTGATCCTTGCAAACCCGCAGATCTTCGTGCTGGACGAGGCGACGAGTTCGATCGACACAGAGACCGAGCAGCTTATCCAGAGCGCGATCACCGAGGTTCTCAGAGGACGCACAAGCATCGTTGTTGCGCACCGTCTTTCCACCATCCGCAACGCAGACCGCATCCTCGTCATTCGCGGCGGCGCGATCGTCGAGGAAGGCGATCATGAGACGCTTTTGAAGCTCGGCGGCTACTATCACGATCTTTACATGCATCAGTACGAAGAGGACGCGATGCGCGAAGTATTGAAGTAATTTCGTTCTGCAGAGAATCATTTCCGCGAAGCGGTTTTCAAGATCGCCTGTCATGCCGCGCATTTCCGGGCTGCGATCCCGCAAGGAGTTAAGCGCATCGCTTATATCGCTGCGTTTGAGCGTTTCGCCGCATTAGCGGCTCTTTGAATGATTCTTAAAGCTTCATTGTATTCGTTTGAAATGCATAACGAAAAACCGGTCGGGATCTCCCGACCGGTACTGCTTTTATATGGGATTATTCGTATTTGACCTGGAGGGTGCCGAAGTTCACGTCCGCACGGATAATAATTGATTGGTCCGCGTCCGGGTTCGGTTCGCCGTAGGTCACGAAGGAACCGAACGACGTGTCGGAACTTTTCACAAGCCGTACATTCTGCGGCAGATAGATCGTTAAGCTGCCGAAGTTCTGATCGATATTCAGAAGGCAGTCGTTTTCGAACGTTCTGACGTTGCGGAGGTCGACCTTGTAATCGCCGAAGTTCATGTCGATGCTGCCGCCGCGCAGCGTATCGCCGTCGTAGGTGATGACGCCGGAGCCGAAGCTCATGTCCGCGTCAAGATAGTCGTTGTCCTGCGTGACGTCCAGCACCGGCGTATGATCGGTGTGATCGTGATCCTTGCTGACTTTGCGGATAAGATGCTTTTTGCCGATCAGAACGAGCAGCAGCACGACGATCGCCATTGCAAGAAGTATCACATACCAGGGGATCGCGGGAAGCGATACGACCTGATAACCGAGCAGCACGCGGCGCACAAATTCATAGCCGCCGAATGCCATCATAACGCCGCCGAACGCCGGATGTTCGAGAACGGAGCTCAGCCCGAGCGTGAAGATAAGCAGTGGCCAGATGTAGTTCCATCCTTTGAGGACCAAATCCCCGTCGAATGCGAAAGGCGAATACGGGAATATTCCGAAGCTGTGGAGCAGGAAGAACAGGCAGATCAGGATCGCTCCGATACAGAACGAAATCGTTCCCCATCTTGCCGACTTCCTGTGCTTGTTCCATTCCCATGAAAATGAGCGGTTCTTCTTTGCCTCGTCTTTCGGCGTTTCATCCTTATCTATAATAATAACATGCGGCTCGATCGGCTTGACGCCCAAAAGCTCGTCGACCGTCACGCCGAGTATGTCCCCGAGCAGCGGCAGCAGCGTGATGTCCGGGCAGCTGACGTCGTTTTCCCATTTACTGACCGCCTGCGCGGAGACGCCGACCTTTTCAGCGAGCTGTTCCTGTGTCAGTCCCTTTTCTTTTCTCAACATGGCAATGCGCTTGCCGAGCGTTTCTTTGTTTTCCATGAAAGTTACCTCCTTCTTTCGATGGCTTAAGCTTAGCAGGTTTCCTACGGCTGCACCATACACCATCGGTTGAATTGCGATTTTTTGCTCTACCCTGTCGGTTGATTCGGTCGATTTTACTCTCTATGTACGGTTGATTCGTCTGTTTTTGCTCTCCACCTTTGGTTGGATTGCTTGATTTCAATGATATTTTACCGATTTTATTTACAAAGGTCAATAAAAAATGTATAATAATTATTTGAAATGGAGGTTGCGTATGGCAAAAAGAATCATTCGCAAAAATGACGATCCCGTGCTGTACAAAGTGTGCAAGGACGTCAAGAAGTTTGATGCAAAGCTCTCCGAGCTGATCGATGATATGATCGAAACGATGAACGACGCGGATGGCGTCGGTCTTGCCGCGCCGCAGATCGGGATCCTGCGCCGCATTGCGGTCATCGACGTGGGCGACGGTCCTGTCGAGCTTGTCAATCCCGTGATCCTCGATTCGTCCGGCGAGCAGGGCGGCATGGAGGGCTGTCTCTCCTTCCCCGGTGAAAGCGGCTACGTCGTGCGTCCGAACTGGGTCAAGGTAGAAGCGTACGACCGTCACGGCGATCTATACGAATATGAGGGCGAAGGGCTTTTTGCCCGCGCCGTCTTTCACGAGACGGACCATCTCGACGGCAAAGTATATCTGCGCCTTGTGACCGAACCGCCTGCCGATTATAAGGAGTAACGCATGCGCATCGCTTTTCTCGGTACACCGGAATTTGCACTTCCATCCCTCGAGGCGCTGATTCGCCGCGGGGATACGCTTGCTGTATTCACACAGCCGGATCGACCGGTCGGTCGTAAAGCGATCCTTACCCCTCCGCCGGTCAAGGTGCTTGCGGAAAGATATGGTATTCCGGTATATCAGTTTGAAAAGATCCGTTCCGTTGAGGGATGCGAAGCGCTCGAAACATTCGCACCGGATCTCATGGTAACCGCTGCATTCGGGCAGTTGTTGTCATCGAAAAATCTTGCGATTCCCAAACTCGGCACGATCAACGTACATGGTTCGCTTTTGCCGAAATACCGAGGCGCGTCGCCCATCCAGAGCGCGATCATCGCCGGTGAAGCCGAAACAGGCGTCACTACCATGATGACGGACATCGGTATGGACACTGGTGATATGCTCCTTAATACCGCCACACCGATCGATCCCGATGAAACGTACGGCGCGCTCAGTGACCGTCTTGCCGTGCTCGGCGCGGAACTGCTTCTGAAAACGCTTGATGCGCTTGAAGCAGGGACGCTCGTGCGCATTCCGCAAAACCCGGAGGATGCGACGATCTGTCACATGCTGACAAAAGAAGACGGACATATCGACTGCACGAAACCTGCAAAAGCAGTTCACGATCTCGTGCGCGGAACGAACCCGTGGCCGTGTGCATTCGTACTGCTCGATGAACAGCCCCTGAAAATCTTCGAGACGAAACGTACGAATGAAGTATTCTCCGCCGCTCCGGGAACGCTTTGCGAACGCAGCGGAAAGCTGTATCTGAGCTTATCCGACAGCGCGCTGGAAATTGTTTCATTGCAGGCAAGCGGCAAAAAGCGCATGGACGCCGGAACGTTTTTGCGCGGGTGTCCCTTGGACGGGAAAACGGTATGCTGAACGTACGGCGCGCGGCGCTCGAAACGCTTGTCCGTATCCTTGAGGACGGCGCATACGCAAATCTTGCGCTGAAAGAAGCTGCGTCATCCGTCGAACCGAAAGACGTATCATACCTCTATGTACTTGTCAACGAGACAATAACGCGCACTTCGTACCTCGATTACGTATTCACGCACTTCTGCAGGCGGCAGAAACGCGCAGTCAGAAATATTCTGCGCATGGCGGGAACGGAGCTTTTGTTTCTCGATACGCCTGCGCACGCGGCAATCGACGAAGCAGTGAAACTCTGTCGGTCGATCGGAAAGAAGGACAACTGCGGACTTCTGAACGCAGTCCTGCGTCGGCTTGACCGGGAACGTGACGCCCTTCCCCCGCTGCCCGAGGATCCCATCGAACGGCTGTCAATCTTTTACGGCGTTCCGGCGTTTCTTACCGCAGAGTGGATCGAAACGTACGGTGAAGTGGAAACGGAATTGCTGTTAAAGCATCCGCCGCTCGGGACTGTCGTTCGCGCACAGTATCCGTTTACAACGAACGAACTGCGAAACGCTCTGCCGGTCACTTCCGCTCCTTGCTCTCTCGATCCGAACGGGCTGCGGCTTTCGGAAGGGTTTGATCTTGCACATAGTCCTTTGTTTACCTCCGGCAAGCTTGCCGTGCAGGGCGAAGGCGC
>CAMNHT010000011.1 GCA_946539625.1 uncultured Clostridia bacterium
TTCAGGTCCGTGTGAAAGCAATTTCATGCAGGTTCAAGTCCTGTTTCCCGCACCACATCGCCGCGTACAACATCGTATGCGGCGATGTTTTTATATCAGGGAGGATCACATGATTGATATCGATCAATATCTCAAAGATCTTATTTCAGAATGCAGGTCTGTTTTTTCTGACAAGCTGTTATACGTTGGTCTGCAGGGAAGCTATCTGCGCGGAGAGGCAAATGAGGACAGCGATATCGATATTATGCTGATTCTCGACCGCTTTTCAACTGAGGATATGGATGCGTATCGATCCGTCCTCAAAAGGATCGGGCACTTCGAGAAATCCTGCGGCTTTATCTGCGGAAAAGATGACATGGAAAGATGGAATCCTCTGGAAATTTGTCAACTGAGGCATACGACGAAGGATCTGTACGGACGGCTGTCCGATTATCTTCCTTCTGCTTCCAAACAGGATGAGATCAACTACGTAAAACTCGGCGTCGGGAATTTATATCATGAGCTTTGTCATCGGTATATTCATTCCGACCGCGAAAAGACCATCCGAAAACTCCGTGACAGCGGAAAAGAATTGTTCTTTCTGATTCAGAATCTGCATTATCTGGAAAGCGGTATATTTGCAGAAACGAAACAATCACTGAAGAATTCTGTTTCGGAGGAAGACTGCGAAGTGTTGACGCTTACGGAGTTGCTCGAAGCGTATGATTTCGACCAAGCGTTCCGATGCGTTTTCCGATGGTGTCAGAACGCGCTGTATCGCTTGGATCAAATGGCATGACCTGTAAAAAAACAGCATCCGTTGATCGGATGCTGCTTTCCGTTATTCGGTTTCGTTTTCCTCGTGTTTCTCTGCGGCTTCCTTTGCAGCGAGATCATTGGTGTCGATCGTTTTTCTGAAAACGACAAATCGCTGATAGGGGAACTCCGTCGCAAGGTTCAGAACCATGTTGATCGCCGTGACAAGATACTCGTTCCAACCGAGCTTCGTCGTCAGATAGTCCTCCAGAAGCGTTGAGAGCGGCGTAAAGACACAGTAGTAGGCAAAGACGAGCAGCATTGCCTTCGGAACATTCGACGCGCTTTTGAACGTGTAGCGACGGTTGATCGTAAAGTTCCAGAGCACGGAAAGCACGAGTGCTATGAGATAGCTCACCCAGTAGTTCCAATGCAGCAGCTCGTTCATCAGCGTAAAGCTGCCGATTTCGATCAAGCCGGCTGAAGCGGCGATCAGAACATATTTGACGGTACGCAGAAGCTCTTTTTTCATTGCTCTTCCTTTTGAAACCGGCTTTCGAATCCGGGATCCAGATAGCAGCCTTCTTCGCCTTCGATCGGATCCTCACCCTTGTGATAATCCGGCGTGCGGATCAGCCTGCGCCATTCATAGGGAGAGATCGGCTTTTCGGGAAGATCGGCGGCATAGGCTGCAGTCGTATGCCACACCTGCCTGCATGCGGAACAGCGAACGATCCAATCGCGTCCGGAGATTTTGATCACAGACCAGTTTTCAATGTCCGGTATGCGGCAACTGCATTTGTACGTCATGGGGTTCTCCTTTAAAATTATTTATCCAGGCTATGCGTTACATAGATCGTATCGTTGTACTCTTCCAGGGTCATGACGTTGCAGATAGCAGGCGTCGCATACAGAAATACACGGTCGTATTGATAGCTGTATGCGGCGTTCTTTGTCAGAATCAGCTGATCCCGCACGTCTATTTCAAGTTTGGAACCGACCTCCGCGATCATCTTCGCCGTCTGGATATCATCCTCAGAGGGAACGAGTATGCCCGAAGGATGGTTGTGCGTCAAAATGAGGTAGCGTGCTTTGTGCGTCATCGCCGTTTCGATGACGCGCCGCGGTTCAAAGCTGACGCGTGACAGCGTGCCGATCTGCAGCACTTCGGTATGCAGAACCGTCATGTTTGCGTCCAGACAGATAATACGCAGTGTTTCATACCGATCGCTCATACCGAGCGCGATTGCGTACCGACACGCGCTTTCCGGGTTTTCAAGGCGTACGGTGCCGTTCGGAGCGCCGACCGATTCGATCGTCAGCCGATGATGCAGGTCGTAAAGAGAATGCAGAAACAACGCTGTCTTTTCACCGACGCCTTCCACATCCGCAAGCCGCAGAGGATCCGCTTCCAGCACGCCTGTCAGCGATCCGAACGTTTTCAGAAGCCTGTGTGCAAGATCGTTCACATCACGCCGCGGTATGACATACATCAGCATCATTTCCAAAACAACATGATCCTGCATGCCGTTCATGCCCTGCTTTCGATATGTTTCCCGGATGCGCGCCCGGTGCCCCGCATGTATGTTATCCATATGATCTATTTTATCGCACTGTCCTATTTTCGTCAATTCCGGAAAGCCAAGTTCCTCTCGATATGCAAGCGGATAGGGAAAGGAGGCTTTCTGTGAAAACCCTGTACGAATCGGTTTCAATATATAAACACTGTACAACCGACAAAAGTCCATTGTTCGGATTATATATTTTCGAAGATTCGATGCGACAAAGAAAAAAGCGCGGCACAAGACCGAGGAAGTTTACGGTTTTGATAAAATGAAAGAAAAGGCCGGTCTGCCTTTTCTTTCACGTATGATTTGCTGCCGCGCTTATAAACGTTTCAATAGTCCGGTCGCATCGTTGAACTCGTTGATGAGTGCGTCGATCTCGTCGACCTGCGCATGCATATCGGTCCAGTAATGCTTGTCGTACCACTGCGCATTGAGCTCCGAAACGTCCTTTCCCTGCTGCTCGACCCAGGTATAATACTTGAGGTTATGCACGCGCTTGCGGGTCTCGTAGGTAAGCTCTTCCATTGCATCGGTACGGATGCCGTGCAGATGCTCCGCCCAGTCAGCGGCAGCCATTGCTTCGGTATATGCGCCGTTCTCCTCTTCAAGCTCACGGATGCGGCTCTGGTACATGACCGCGCTGTCGGTGCCGACCGTAGCAAGGATATCGTGCTCGTCAAGCTCGTAGTACTTCGCCATCTTGATGCAGCAGAGCATGTTCGCAATGCCGGAAATGCCGAGAAGCGAAAGCTGTTCAACCGTCTCCTGCGGCACGCCGACAACCTCATGGAGATACTTGAGCCCAACCGGATCGTTGAAGAGGCGGAGGAGCTTCTGGCTGTCTTCGTCGTCGATCGCAATGACCATATCCGTATTCTTCACATTGTGGATCCACGGCACATGCTTGTCGCCGATGCCTTCGATGCGGTGACCGCCGAAACCGTTGTTGAGAAGCGTCGGGCACTGCAGTGCTTCGCCGACCGCGAGCTTGGAATCCGGATACTTCTCCTTCAGGAAATCGCCTGCGCTCATCGTACCTGCAGAACCGCTGGTGAACGCCGCGCCGGCAAACCGGTCGCCGTCCTTCATCAACCCTTCAACCGCCTCATAGATCGCTCTGCCGGTGACGTTGTAATGCCAGAGCGGATTGCCCATTTCTTCGAACTGGTTGAAGATCATCATGGACGGATCCTTGCGAAGTTCCCAGGTCTTATCGAAGATCTCCTTGACGTTGGACTCGCAGCCCGGCGTTGCAATGACCTGTCCCGCGATCTTTGAAAGCCATTCGAAACGCTCTTTTGACATTTCCGCAGGCAGGATCGCAACGGAATCGCAGGCGAGAAGCTTTGAATTGAACGCGCCGCCGCGGCAGTAGTTGCCGGTGGACGGCCATACCGCGTGATGATATGTCGGGTCAAACTGACCGGTCACGAGCCGCGGAACGAGGCAGCCGAACGAAGCGCCGACCTTGTGACAGCCGGTCGGGAACCACTTGCCGGTCAAAAGCACGATGCGCGCCTTGACGCCGGTAAGCGAGGAAGGAAGCTCGATATAGTTGACGCCGCCGAACTTGCCGTCGCCGCCCTTTTCCTTCGGATTGTTTTTCCAGGTGATGCGGAACAGATTCAGGGGGTTCACGTCCCAAAGACCGACTTCGGTAAGCTTGTCCTGGATCTTTTCGGGAACCTTCGTCGGATCCTCCATTTGCGCAAATGTCGGAATGATGATGTTCTTTTCACGCGCGCGTTCGATCGAACGCGCGAGATTGTCCCGATGCATGGTTAGATCGATCATGTGAAAATCTCCTTTTCTTGATAATCGTTTACGGTTGATCACCGCATAAACCTTCTTATATATCATAATGGATTTGCCCGGTTTTGTAAACAGATAATCCGAGATGAAACAAAAATATTTTTGCCGTCAAAACAAATTTTTCTCTTTCTATCTTGACAAATAAATGGTACAATCTGTATGGAGGCAAAGATGGTTGCAACAGGGATTTCAACAGCAAGCTTTTTCGATACGCTGATGCTTGAGGACGCACCTGCGCTGTTTCGGCAATGGGGCGTCCGAAATGCGGAGTATTATCTGAACAGCTACTGCGAATACGATCCGGTATTTGTTGATCGCCTTGCAAAGGAAACGGAGGACGCAGGTATCCGTGTGATCGGCGTTCATCCGATGAGCCTGCAATATGAACCGCTGCTGTTCACGCCGCACCCGCGGCAGCGCGCAGACGCCATGAAGGCGTACGAGCTTGTTTTACGTGCCGGAGAGCGTCTTAAAGCGGATCATTACGTGATGCACGGACCGGTCGTATTGAACGGCGTCGCGAAGAATCTGCAGCTTGAACGCCTTGCGCCGATCTTTGATACGCTTTCGGACATGGCGGAGGATCACGGGCTCCATCTGACGCTCGAAAACGTCAGCTACAGCATCATGCCGACGCCGGAGATCGGACTTGAGATCCGGTCGCTGATCAGGCGCCCGCTGTATCATACGCTGGATATCAAACAGTCGATCCGTGCCGGGGTAGATCCCGTGCGTTTTGTTGAGGCGTTCGGGGAATACATCATAGCGGTGCACGCATGTGACTGCGATCGTTCGGGCGAGCATCCGCGCTACTGCCTGCCGCCGCACGGCGGATATGATTTCAGGCGGCTGGTTGACGCGCTGCGCAAAAAGGGCTTTTCCGGAACGGTTCTTTTGGAGGCATACAGCGATATGTTCCGGGATAAAACCGAGTTGAGAGACGCATATTTTGCGTTGGATCATATCATCAATTCATAGGAGGTATGCATATGGAAAACAGAACGTTCGACCGTGAAGCGATGCGGATCAGAGTCGACTACAACAACATGATGCAGGAAACGCTCGGCGTGCGTGGACTAACTGTGGACGAACTCAGGACGCTTCCGCTCGAAGCAGCGGCAAAGGCAATGTGCGAGAAGCGCGGACAAATGAAATGGCGCGAGCTTCCGCACAATCAGGACGAGATCGTAACCGAGATCGAAGCGGTTGCAAAGGACGTGCGTGAGCGGTTCGACAACTTCGTCGTGCTCGGCATCGGCGGCAGCGCGCTGGGTCCGATCGCCGTTCAGCAGGCGCTTTCGCATCTGCATTACAACGACCTTCCCAAAGAGAAGCGCAACGGTCCGCGGCTGTTCGTCGAGGATAACGTTGATCCGGAGCGTATGAACGCGCTTCTGGACGTCATTGACGTGAACAGGACCTGCTTCAATGTCATCACAAAGTCCGGCAGCACGTCGGAAACGATGTCGCAGCTTCTGATCGTCACGGATATTCTGCATAAGACGCTCGGCGAGGATATTTCCACGCATCTCATCGCCACGACGGATCACGTCAAGGGCAATCTCATCAAGATCGCAAAGCGCGAAAATCTTACGACGTTCTACGTACCGGACGGCGTCGGCGGACGGTTCTCCGAGCTCTGCCCGGTGGGACTTTTGGCGGCTGCGGTCTGCGGCATCGACATTCGCATGCTCCTTGCCGGCGCAGCGTATATGGACGAGATCACGCAGAACGAGAACGTGTTTGAAAACCCGGCGTATCTGATGGCGGCGCTGCAGGTCGCGGCAATGAAGCGCGGCGCGAACATCCACGTGCTGATGCCGTATGCCGATTCTCTGAAGTACATCTCCGACTGGTATGCGCAGCTTTGGGCGGAATCGCTCGGCAAGCGCGTTGGAAATGACGGAACGGAGATCCACGCCGGACAGACGCCGGTGAAATCACTTGGCGTGACCGACCAGCATTCGCAGGTCCAGCTCTACACCGAAGGCCCGTTTGACAAGGTCATTACTTTCCTTTCGGTCGACAAATACAGAAAGACCATGCCGATCCCGAATGGCTATCTCGACATTCCGGACGTTTCATTCCTGTGCGGACACACGCAGAACGAGCTGATCGCGGCGGAGGAAGCGGCGACCGAGTACGCGGTCATGAAGAGCGGCCATATGAACTACGCAATCCGTCTTCCGGAAGTCAATGCGTTCACGATCGGCGAGCTGCTGTACATGTTCGAGATCCAGACGGCGTTTGCGGGCGAGCTCCTCGCGCTGAACGCATTCGATCAGCCCGGCGTGGAAGAAGGTAAAAAGGCGACTTACGCGCTTCTGGGCAAGCCCGGCTTTGCGGAGAAGAAAGCGGAGCTCGATGCCGCGCCCGCAAAGCTTGACGCGTACATCGTGAAATGAAAAAAAGAACCGTCGGAACCAAGGCTCCCTATCGGGTCGATGTCTTTACGATCGTAATGGTAGCGGCCTTGGTTCTGTTCGGCCTTGTAACGCTTCTGAACGCGCTTTCCGATCCGTTTGACGGGACGGAAACGACGTTCGCTGCGTTTTATGAACGCCTGAATTTCGAGTTTTTCACGCGTCAGATCGGCAACATTCTGATCTCGCTGGTTTTCCTCGTGCCGCTTGCGATCTTCGACTATGAGAAATATAAACCGTTTACGAAGGCTGCCTATATCGTCTGTCTGATCCTGCTGTTTCTGCTTGTCGTCGCGGGCAAGAACACACGCGGCGCTTTGGGTTGGTATGAGGTCGGCACGCGCGCCTTTCAGCCATCCGAGATCACAAAGGTCGTATTGATCGTCGTGCTCTCCAAAGCGGCTTCGGAGATCTATGATCGCAGAGGACCGATCACAAAATTCAGTGATTTCATCCGCCTGTTCCTGTATTTCTTTATTCCCTTTTTATTGGTCATTCTGCAGAACGATTTCGGCACGGCAATGGTCATTCTGATCATCTTCGGCGGGATCCTGTTCTGCGTGCGCGTTCGCTGGTATTACGTGCTCGGCGGATTGTTTGCTATGGGCGCGGGCGGGATCTTGAGCTGGATGTTCATGCTGACGGAGGTTCAAAAAGAGCGTATCCGCGTCTTTTTAGACCCGTCACGCAATCCGGAGGGTTCCGGCATGAACGTGCTCCACGCAAAGCAGCTCATCGGCAGCGGCGGATTCTGGGGCAAGGGCTATTTTACCAAAGGCACGCTGACACAGACCGGCTACGTTCCGATCCGCCACTCGGACTTTATCTTTTCCGGCATCGGCGAAGGCGTCGGCTTTTTCGGCGCAATGCTGCTGATTATCGCGTTCTTTCTTCTGCTGTTTCACTGGCTGCATACGGCGCTGATCGCACGGGACACATTCGGACGCTGCCTTGTCGTCGGCTGCACGGTCATGCTTGCCGCGCACATCTTTGAAAACGTCGCCATGAATCTCGGCGCAATGCCGGTGACCGGCATTCCGCTTCCGTTTATCAGCTACGGAGGATCCAACATTCTTGCGTCATTTGCCTGCGTCGGGATCGAAATGAGCGTATATGCCCGCGCGGCGGGGAGGAGACAGCTATGACCGTTCGCAGGTTGAACAATGAAGACCGCCCGCAGGCGGAAGCTATGTGGCGCGACATCTTCGAGGAATCGCCGGCGTTTGCATCGTATTATTTTGAAAAGCGGTTCTGTCCGGAGCATGCGTTCGGCGCGTTTGACGGTGATATGCTGGTCGCCATGACCCATGGACGTTCGACTGAAATCATGATCGACGGGAATCCGTATCCCGCGTTGCTTGTTGCAGGCGTTTCAACCTTGCCGGCTTATCGGAAACAAGGGCTGATGCACAAGCTGATGACGCTTTTGATCGACCACGCAAAAAAAAGCGGCTTTTCCTGCTGCTATCTGCACCCGGTTGCGGAATCTCTCTACGCTTCGTTCGGTTTCAAAAACGGCGCCGACGCCATGATCGTTCGTTCCGACGAAACACGGACGCATGAATCGTATGACCTTTCGGAACGGTTCGATGCAAAAGATATGCTTGCCGTATACCATGCGTTGCAGCGGACGCACGACGGAATGGAATTGCGGGACGAGGAAGAATTGAAAGTCGTGTTTGCCGATTATGCGACCGAGGACGCAAAAACCATTCTCGCATACACAGACAACCGACCGGTCGGATATATCTGCTATTCGGATGAGGGATCGGTTTTTGAACTGATGGCATTGAACGTATCTGCCTATGCGTCCCTTTTGGACGAAGCGGCAAAGCGGGCGGGGAAAGAATTCAAAGCGATCGTACCCGTCGACTGCGGACTGCCCGGCAAACGGGTTTACAGTATGCAGTATCTGGTGTTCAACGATGCGTTTTCACTCCCGCTGAAAAACGGCTTCTGCCGCTTGGCGTACTGAACCGAATACACTTTGCCGGGAGCGTCCCGGTTTTTTTCTTTCGTCATAATCTTCCGTATACAGGCGTACAGTTCAACAGCGGAGGATTTGAACATGAAAGTCATCATCATCAGCAAACGCATGTGGATCGGGATCCTTGCCTGTCTCATTCTTCTGGGACTCGGACTCGTTATGTATTGTTCCACGCAGGACGCGTCGAATGAACCGACCGCGCCGACCATGGCCTCAATCGACGCGTACGAACTGAACGCCATCCCGGTCATGTCGCGGCAGGTACCGGTGTACCGTGTTTCGCGGGACGACAAAGTGATCGCCCTGACGATCGACGCGGCGTGGAACGCGGATAAAACGCCGTTCATTCTCGACACGCTCGACAAGTACGGCATCAAAGCAACGTTCTTCCTGTGCGGTGTCTGGGTCAAGGCGTATCCGGATATGGTAAAGGAGATCGCCTCGCGCGGGCATGAGATCGGGAACCACTCCCTGACGCATCCGCATATGAACCGGATCTCCGCCGAGGAGATCAAAAAGGAGCTTTCTGATCTTGACGACGAGATCGAGCGGCTGACCGGAACCCGCACGAAGCTCTTTCGCGCGCCGTTCGGCGAATATAACGATACCGTCGTTTCGACCGTGCGTGATATGGGGTACGAGATCGTGCAGTGGAACATCGACACGGTGGACTGGAAGGAAGGACGCACGCCCGAAACGATCCTGAATGCCGTGCTGCCGAAGCTGACATCGGGCAGCATCATTCTTTCGCACAACAACGGCTACGGGATCGAGACCTACCTCCCGCAGCTGATTGAACGAGCGCAAAGCGACGGCTACCGCTTTGTGACGATCTCGGAGCTGCTGCCCGAAGGCGAGCGATCCGTCGACAACAACGGACTGTGCAAACCGGCGGGTTGATTAACCGGATCCGATCTATTATACTGAAAGAACACGGTGAAAACCGTGTTCTTTTTGTAACCTTTTACCTGCGTACCCTCTCTTTATGGGTGTAAGTACTTACGGAAAGAGAAGAAGATGAAACAGTCCTATTTCGATCGGGTCTATGAAGCGACCTATGACAATCTGCTGAAATACGCGATCGTGCACCTCTCCGATCCGACGGACGCGGAGGACGCGGTGCAGAACGTCTATGTGCAGTTCTATCGGCGTATCGAGCGGTACGGACACTTCGATATCCTTGCGCCGGAGGGATTCTTAAAAAAGATGCTGAAGCGTGAGATCATCAAAAACTACGCCGAACGCGAACAGCAGCGGATCCGCCTTATAAGCGACACGGAGGAGGATCGCATCCCGAACGACGAGGTGTTTGAGGACGCCGCCGTCGATCGCGCGCTTGCCGAGGAGATCTTCCGCGAGGCGAAGGCACTGCCGCAGGAGACGTACCGCACATTCGTTCTGTTCTACGGCTTTGAACTGTC
Source organism: uncultured Clostridia bacterium (assembly GCA_946539625.1). The sequence goes on from CAMNHT010000011.1 coordinate 9,947, forward strand.
GATCCCGGAGATCGCGGAAAAGCTCGGCGTCACAAAGGAAGCCGTAAAGACACGCCTGTATCGCGCAAGAAAAGCACTGAGAGAAAAGCTGGACACGGAATCACGGCAAAACCGACAGACAGGAGAAGGAGAACACTGACATGAAAGAAAAGGAATTCTATCGCAGCGTACTGAACAAAACGCTGATGAGCAAAACGGAAGCAAAGGAGCGGATCGACGCGCTGACGCACAGCGCATCTGCCGCCGAACGGAAGCATATCCGCATTTCACGCCGCGCCGTGATTGCAATCGTAGTCGCGGCGTCGCTGCTCATCGTCAGCTCGGCGGCTGCCGCAACGTCGATCTTTGCACGGGAAGGCTATATCCCGGGCAGATACATTCAGAAGGACGCAGATCAGCGCAAGGCAAGCGATCAGGCGATCCCGGACATGGAGCAGGCGATCAGCGCGGCGATGCCGAAGGACGTTTCCTATGAGATCCGCATGATGCCGGAGATCGACGTTGACGGCAAGATCGCCGGATGGAGAGAATATATGGGTCAGCCGCCGTATAAAGAGGAAGACTGGGCGTGGGTGCGTGAACTGAAGCCCTCGATCGGCGACGTCCTCTATGACGGAAAAGCATTGTATGTGACGACGTACATCGAAACGGATCGCCCGGATGTGTTCTATTATGCCGCGGACACGGCGCAGCAGCTCTGGATCGCAAGCGAAGAGGCAACCTATACCGTAAACGGTGAACGTATGGCGCACACGATCCCGCTGTACGGCGAAAACTGGGGGAACGATTTTACCGATCATTCCGTAAAGGTCGTCGCAGAGGGAGAGCCGGAGGAGGGCACTTTCCCCGAGGACGGGATCGTCACCATGACGCAACGGCTATATGTGGCCGATGCGCTTGCAGATGACATGCAACCGACGCGCGCAGCGATCGCGATCATCGACTTCACGTTTACGTTCGATGCCGCAGCAGGACGAAGTGTTGCGGAGGAGCAGCACATTTCGATCCCGCTGTCCGGCGAGTATATCGTTTCGATGGAAGAGTGGGCAAAGTACGATACCTATGAAGAAGTGGTTCAGAACAACATCATACGGAACGACGTGCTAAATGTCGACGGCGTTGTACTGGACGCGAAGATCGAGTATCGACCTGTCGGTATCTATGTGACGCTGACGATCAGGGAAACACCGGAATACTGGACGCGTTACGAAAGGAGTTCGCTGCTTGACGCGATCAGAGATGTGTTGAGCGAGGGACCGGACCTTCCGTACCGCATCAACGGCGAGGACCCGCAACAGCCGGAAAGCATGAATTACGGCAATAACGACGCAATCTATGTGCTCTTGCCGATCTATCCGTCGGATTACGATTCGGTTTCGTCTCTGAAACTGGAGCTTCTGATGCACCGGATCGTATCCGTAAACGGCGAAGAACCGAGAGACGACTGGTCTTTGGACTTCAGCAGGGAGGAAACAATCCACACAAGTATTCGTGTATCCGAGCCGCTTGCAACAATCGAGATCCCGATCCCCTAAACAGCTGAATATAGGAAAAGCAGCCTTTCGGCTGCTTTTCTTATGATTCAAATCCGTGGACCCAGTTGGATTTTTTATAGTAGATGAAGTAAATGACCGAGCTGATGAACCACGTCAGCGGGTACGCCGCAAAGAGCAGAATGATCTCATGCCGGATCGACATGGCGACAGTGATATAGATGATACGGATCACGCACCACACGAGCAGCATGATGAGCATCGGCACGATCGCCTTGCCCGCGCCGCGGCAGATACCGGCAACGGCGTGGGAAAACGCGAGAAGGAAGAAGAACAGCGATTCCACACGGCATTGTCTTGCGCCGATGGCGATGATTTCGGTCACCGCTTCCGGATCGGCGTCCCTGATAAAGGCGGAGATGAACACGCCGCCGAAGAAGAACAGCAAAATCCCGATGAGTTCTGCCATGGCAACCGAGGTCAGGATCCCGAAGCGTGCGCCCTGCTTTGCACGCTCGTATTCCTTCGCGCCGAGATTCTGCCCGATATAGCTGGTTAAGGCCATCGACATGCTCATGATCGGCAAAAAGACGAAGCCTTCGATTCTGGAATACGCGCCGCACGCAGCCATGGCGAGCGAACCGAAGCTGTTGATGTTCGTCTGTACGAGCACGTTGGCAAACCCGATCACGGAATTCTGCACGCCGGTCGGAAGACCGTATTTGACAATCTCCTTTAAGCTTTGTGCGTCCATGCGCAGATTCTTCCATTCAAGACGGTAGACCGTTCCCTTGCGGGTCAACTGAATGAGACAGAGAATCGCGGAAACCGTCTGTGAAATGACCGTCGCGATTGCCGCCCACGCGACGCCGAGTCCGAACACACCGACAAACAGCCAGTCGAGGATCACGTTCAGAACGGAGGAGACGATCAGATAATACAGCGGACGGCGGCTGTCGCCGACGGCGTTCATGATGCCCTTCATGGAGTTGTACATGACCACCGGAACACAGCCTATGAAATAATAGCGCAGGTATTCCACCGAGTTCGGCAGAACATCCTCCGGAACGCCCATCCAGCGAACGATATGCGGTGTCATCGTAACGCCGAATACGGAAAGCACGATGCCGCAGATCAGTGAGAAGACCGCATTGGTGTGCACCGCCTTGGATACGCGCGCAAGATCGCCCGCGCCGAAATAGCGGGAGATCACAACGCCTGCGCCCATCGACGCGCCGACGAAAAAGCTGATGAGAAGATAGATCAGCGAGCCGGAGGAATTGACCGCGGCAAGCGCTTCCTTGCCGAGATAGTTGCCGACAATGAAGGAATCCGCCGTGTTATAGAGCTGCTGAAACAGCTGGCTTAAAAAGATCGGCATCGCAAAAGAGACAAGCACCTTCGAGGGCTTGCCTTCGGTCAGAAGCTTTGCGGTTTGACTGTGATGCGAAAACAGTTTCATCGTGCACCAACCTTCTTACGGACATAAAAGCATCGCCGCGAACAATTGCAGTTCGCGGCGATGTGGCGCGGAAAGTGGGATTTGAACCCACGCACGGCTTCAGACCGTCTACTCCCTTAGCAGGGGAGCCCCTTATAGCCACTTGGGTATTTCCGCGTGCTATATCGAGAAAATGGCGGAGATGGTAGGATTTGAACCCACGGACGCTTTCACGTCAACGGTTTTCAAGACCGCCTCCTTAAGCCACTCGGACACATCTCCTCGCGCATTGCGCATTATAACAAATCAAAATCGGAATGTCAATGCCTTTTTCAGCACTTCGGAGATTCTCCTTGATTTCCGTGCACTTGATATGTATAATAAAATTGATTTTGTATGTAGAGGCAATGATTTGAAAACAAGCGATTTTTATTATGATCTTCCGAAGGAGCTGATCGCGCAGACGCCGACCGCCGTTCGCAGTGCGTCGCGGCTTTTGACGTATCATCGGGACACACGCACGATCGAGGACGGCGTGTTTACCGACATTTTGGAAAAGCTTCGCCCGACCGACGTCCTCGTGCGCAACAACACGCGCGTGATTCCCGCCCGCATCATCGGCGTACGGGAGGAGACCGGCGGCTCCATGGAGTTCCTCTTACTGCGCCGCATCGAAGGCGACGACTGGGAATGCCTTTGTAAACCCGCCAAACGCGCAAAGCAGGGACTTGTTTACCGTGTCAACGACGAGCTTTCCGTTGAGGTGATCGGCGACCTGCCGCTGGAAGGCGGCAAACGCGTGCGGCTGCTCTACAGCGGCATTTTTGAAGAGGTGCTTGACCGCGCGGGGCAAATGCCGCTGCCGCCGTACATTACCGAACGCCTTGCCGATCGCGAGCGCTATCAGACGGTGTACAGCAAAACGCTCGGCTCCGCTGCGGCGCCGACCGCGGGTTTGCATTTTACGGACGAGCTTCTGGATCGGATTCGCACAAAAGGCATTCCGATCGTGGACGTCCTGCTGCACGTGGGTCTCGGTACGTTCCGTCCGGTTTCGGTCGAAAACGTCGAGGAGCATCACATGCACAGCGAGCACTATGAGGTCACGGAAGAAGCGGCGGAGACGATCAACCGCGTCCGCAAGGAGGGGGGACGGATCGTCTGCGTCGGAACGACGACGACAAGAACGCTCGAAAGCGTGACCGACGACGCGGGCGTCGTGCATCCGGGTATCGGCGAAACGAGCATCTTCATCACGCCCGGCTATCGCTTCAAGGCGGTCGATGCACTGATCACGAACTTCCACTTGCCGGAATCAACGCTTCTGATGCTTGTTTCCGCGCTCTGTTCGCGGGAGGAAATGCTGGACGTATACCGTCACGCCGTGGAGCAGAAATATCGCTTCTTCTCGTTCGGCGACGCCATGTTTATTGAATAAAAGAGGGGACTATGGATCAACCGTTTCATTTTGAATTATTGCATACAGACAAGCACACCGGCGCGCGACGCGGAAGGCTCCATACGCCGCACGGCGTGATCGAAACGCCTGCGTATATGCCCGTCGGGACCCAGGCGACGGTCAAGGCCATGACGCCGCGCGACCTCGACGACGTCAAAGCGCAGATCATTTTGAGCAATACTTATCATTTATATCTGCGGCCGGGTCACGAGCTCGTAAAGGAAGCGGGCGGACTGCATAAATTCATGCACTGGGACAAGCCGATTCTGACGGATTCCGGCGGGTTTCAGGTATTCAGCCTTGCGGGGATCAATGACATCCGCGAGGACGGCGTGATGTTCCGTTCGCACATCGACGGCAGCAAACATTTCTTTACGCCGGAAAAGGTTATGGAAATCGAACAGGCACTCGGCGCGGATATTGCCATGTGCTTCGATGAGTGCGCCGATCCGAACAAAGACCATGCGTACGCGGTCCGCGCGATGGATCGTACGCATCGCTGGGCGGAGCGCTGTCAAAAGGCGCATACACGTCCGGATCAGGCGCTGTTCGGCATCGTACAGGGCAGCGTATACAAGGATCTTCGCATCGAAAGCGCAAAGACACTTGCGTCGATGGACTTTATCGGTTACGGCATAGGCGGGCTGTCCGTCGGCGAACCGAAACCGGTCATGTACGACATGCTCGAAACGATCCGTCCCTATATGCCGGAAAACAAGCCGCGGTACCTCATGGGCGTCGGAAGTCCCGATTGCATGCTGGAAGGCGTGCTCCGCGGGGTCGATCTCTTTGACTGCGTGCTGCAGACGCGTTCCGCCAGAAACGGTCTTGCGCTGACGCGAAACGGTCGGCTGATGCTTCGAAACAAAACATTCGAGCACGACTTCTCACCGATCGAAGAGGGGTGCGACTGCTACGCATGCAGAAACTTCACAAGAGCATATATCCGTCATCTCATCAAGGCGGATGAGATCCTTGCGGCACAGCTCGTTTCCATGCACAATCTGCGATTCTCTCTGAAATTGATGGAGGACGCCCGCACCGCGATCGAAAACGATTGCTACGGAGACTTTGCCGCGGAGCTTCTCGGGAGGAAACTGTTCTGATGATCCGGTATACGGTCAAAACCGAATCCGATATGCTTGCTTTGGGAGAACGCGTCGCGGCGCTCTGCAGCCGCTGCGGGTTTATCGCGCTGTACGGCGATCTCGGCGCGGGCAAAACGGTCTTTGCGCGCGGCGTCGCACGGGCGTTCGGCGTGCGTCATGTATCGAGCCCGACGTTTACGATCGTTTGCGAGTATCCCACCGACCCGAAGCTGTACCACTTCGACGCATACCGGCTTTCCGACGCGGATGAGCTTTACGCCATCGGCTATTCCGATTATCTGCGCGAGGATGCGCTGATCTTGATGGAATGGGCGAACCTCGTGCCCGACGCGCTTCCGAAGGACCGGCTGGACGTTACGATCGACGGTTCGGGACTTGATGAGCGGACGGTTACGATCACGCCGCGCGGAATGAAGTATGAGGAGGCTTTCCATGAAGATCCTTGCATTTGAAACGACCGACGCGGCTGCGTCCGTTGCACTGTATCTGGACGGTGAAGTATATGAAACCGTGATCGACACGGACAGGCGGCATGCCGAGTCGGTCCTGCCGGCCGCGGAGAAATTGCTGTCCTCGCACGGATTGTCGACCGCCGATATGGACGCGTTTGCGGCAGATGTCGGACCGGGCTCGTTTACCGGCGTTCGAATCGGTGTATGCATGGCAAACGCGCTCGGCGCGGCGCATGGCAAACCCGTCGTTTCGGTCAATGCCTTGGAGGCGCTGGCGTTTCCGTATCGCGAGCAGACCGTATGCGCTTTGATCGACGCGCGCAACGGCAACGGCTACGGTGCGGTCTATCGGAACGGCGCGGTTCTGACAGAGCCCTGTGCGTGCGTGATCGACGAATTTACGGCAAATCTGCCCGGAGACTGCCGGATGGTCGGAACCGGGACAAACGACCCGCAAATTCCTTCTGCGGCAGCGGTCGCGGCGATTTCATCGGAGAGAACCGGCGAGAAGGAGATCACGCCGCTTTACTTAAAGCTTTCACAGGCAGAACGGATGTGGAACAAATGATTGCGGCACGTGCCATGCGAAAAGCCGACGTCAAATCGGTATATGAGATCGAAGTGCTGTCATTCCGCACGCCGTGGTCCTATCGGTCGCTGATGGGGGAACTCAAAAACGACGTCGCGCACTACATCGTTTTTGAAAAGGACGGGGAGATCATCGGCTACTGCGGTATGTGGGTCCTCTTCGAGGAAGCGCACATTGCGAACATTGCGATCACGCCCGCACATCGGGGCAGCGGATACGGAAAGCAGCTTTTGCATGCGGCAATGCGCGTCGGCGCTGCGTTCGGAGCGGAAATGATGACGCTCGAAGTACGTGAAACAAATGCCGTTGCGCAGCGCATGTACGATGAAATGGATTTTTTACAGCAGGGACGGCGCAAACGCTATTATTCGGACACGGGGGAGGACGCGCTGATCCTCTGGAATCGGAATATACTTGAAACGATCGAAAAAAACGCTTGCTTAAATGAAACCTATCTGTTACAATTGGATTCGTTTTCGAAAGGGGAATGATTATGAGTTTATACGCAACATGGCAGCAGGTTGCACAGTCGCAGCAAACGCGCGAAGCGTACAATGCGTTCTGGAGCACCTATTTTGAAGCAGAAAAGCAGAACTATAAAAAGATCCTTGCAAACCACGAAACCGTCTTCAGCGGAAAGCTTGCGGATCTTGCCGCGCAGTTTGATATGGATCCGGTCACGTTCACAGGGTTTTTGGACGGCGCAAATACGAGCTTTGCGGACGGCGAAAAGGACCTCGATTCTCTGACGGAGGAGAGCGAGATCACACTGCAATTCGATTTCGACCGTCTTTATATCAATATGCATAACGCAAAAGCGGACTGGCTTTATAACCTTCCGGAATGGAATCTTGTCCGCAGCGAGGAACAGCGTCGGGAGCTGACGAAGCAGTATCGCGCGGAAAAGATTTTCGTTGCGCCGCCGACAGTCGGCAGAAACGATCCCTGTCCGTGCGGCAGCGGCAAAAAATACAAAAAGTGCTGCGGCAAATGATGAAAAAATGATTGACAGATCCGGATTTATCTGTTAAAATACGAATTCGGAACTGCGATGCGTCTGTAGCTCAGCAGGATAGAGCAACGGCCTTCTA